>NZ_VOYG01000030.1:0-1967 GCF_013420785.1 Acinetobacter sp. YH01011 | reverse complement strand
AGGGTTAATAACTGCTAGTTGAAATCTACCTATTTCTATATTATTATATACAAATGAGTAGATATGTTAGTATTGGCGTTGCAGCTAAAACACTGGGTGTTTCCATCCAAACCCTAAGAAGATGGGATGAGGAAGGCACTTTAGTCGCAGATAGAACCCCAAAAAATCACAGACGTTACGATCTAAGCAAGATCACACCTGAACTTATCCATGATCTATCAATTCAGAACAGCCGAAAAACTATTGCTTATGCAAGAGTATCTAGTCACGATCAAAAGGCTGATCTTGAGCGACAAAAACAAGTTTTGGAAATGTACTGTGCCAAGCAGGGATGGACATTTGAGATTATTAGTGATTTAGGCTCAGGGATGAATTATCACAAAAAAGGGCTTAAGGCTCTTTTGGATGGAATTATTAATAATGAAATTGGTCGATTGGTTTTAACCCACAAAGATCGATTATTACGTTTTGGTGCTGAATTGGTTTTTGCTTTATGTGAAGCTCGGAATGTTGAAATTGTAATTATTAATCAGGGTGAAAATTTGAGTTTTGAGGAGGAACTGTCTCAAGATGTCCTGGAAATTATCACTGTATTTTCAGCACGATTATATGGAAGCCGAAGTAAAAAGAACCAAAAGCTAATACAGGTGGTCAAAGAAGCACTATGAGTCGATTTATACGAGGGCATATCATTGAATTGATGCCCAATAATAAACAAGCAAGCCATTTTGCTCAGGCAAGTGGTGTTGCTCGTTTGTCGTATAATTGGGCTTTAAGAGAGTGGCAGCGACAATACAAGGCTGATAAGGAATATCGAGATCAGTGTGAGTATTATGATGTTGCGGTGAATGAAATGCTTCTTAATAGACCTAAAGAGAGTAAATTAAGAAAGCACCTAAACACTTTTAAATTTGAAAAATATCCTTTCATGAAGAAAGTGACTAAGTGCGCACCACAGTTGGCGATTAAGCAGTTGGGTAGTGCTTTTGATAGATTTTTTAACGGCAAATCAGGATACCCCAAGCCAAGAAAAAAAGGCAAGGATGACCGTTTTTCATTATCAAATGATCAATTTAGCGTAAAGGGTCGGTCTATTAAAATCCCTAATTTGGGTTGGGTGAAAATGACTGAGAATCTGCGCTATAAGGGTAAAATTCTCTCGGCCAAAATATTTAAACAAGGTGGTAAGTGGTTTGTATCAATCGCTGTCGAACTCACCCAGATCGAAAAGCTTAAACCGAAAACAGGTTTAAGTATCGGTGTTGATTTGGGTGTCTCTAATCTTGCCACCCTTTCAAATGGTGAGGTTATTCCTTCTAACGCACCACTTAAAAGACAGCTTGCAAAACTAAGACGACTCAACAAGTCTTTTAGTCGTAAGAAAAAAGGTAGTCAGAATCGAGAAAAAGCAAAAGCCAAGCTATCTCGCCTGCACTATAAAATTGCCTGTCTACGCAAGAATAATCTTCATCAAGTCACAACGGATTTGGTAACACGTTTTGATGTGATTGCGATTGAAGATTTGAATGTTAAAGGCATGTTGAGGAATCGTAAACTCGCAAGAGCTATATCCGATATGGGTTTTTATGAGTTTAAAAGGCAGTTGATTTATAAAGCCAAACAGCATGGAAAATCGGTACTTTCGGTTGGTCGATTCTTCCCAAGTAGTAAAATGTGTTCGTGCTGTGGTGAATTAAATCAATCTCTCACACTTTCTGCGCGAGAGTGGAAGTGCTTAGTTTGCCAAACCATCCAAAATCGTGATGTTAATGCATCAATTAATATCCTGCGATATGCGGATAAAGATTTAATCACTGCATAAGTGGTGATTAAGGCGGTGAGTTACACCGTGACAGCCTATGGAATTGAGGTAATCCCTAAAGCAAATGTTTTAGGTTCTTGATGGTGAAGTAGGAATTAAACATCAAACCCACATTGAGTAGGTTTGAGTAGGTTTTAAATAACGG
>NZ_VOYG01000029.1:0-1472 GCF_013420785.1 Acinetobacter sp. YH01011 | reverse complement strand
CAACCCCAACTGTTTGGGTGTTGTATAGTCAAGCCTCACGAGCAATTAGTATTGGTCAGCTTCACATATCGCTATGCTTCCACATCCAACCTATCAACGTCGTAGTCTTCAACGGCTCTTTAGGAGGCATAAAGCCTCGGGGAAATCTTATCTTGAGGTAGGCTTCCCGCTTAGATGCTTTCAGCGGTTATCCCTTCCGAACATAGCTACCCGGCGATGCGACTGGCGTCACAACCGGTACACCAGAGGTTCGTCCACTCTGGTCCTCTCGTACTAGGAGCAGATCCTCTCAAATTTCCAGCGCCCACGGTAGATAGGGACCGAACTGTCTCACGACGTTCTAAACCCAGCTCGCGTACCTCTTTAAATGGCGAACAGCCATACCCTTGGGACCTGCTTCAGCCCCAGGATGAGATGAGCCGACATCGAGGTGCCAAACACCGCCGTCGATATGAACTCTTGGGCGGTATCAGCCTGTTATCCCCAGAGTACCTTTTATCCGTTGAGCGATGGCCCTTCCATACAGAACCACCGGATCACTAAGACCTACTTTCGTACCTGCTCGACTTGTGGGTCTCGCAGTTAAGCGCGCTTTTGCCTTTATACTCTACGCGTGATTTCCGACCACGCTGAGCGCACCTTCGTACTCCTCCGTTACTCTTTAGGAGGAGACCGCCCCAGTCAAACTACCCACCAGACATGGTCCTCGTCCCGGATAACGGGACAGAGTTAGAACCTCAACATTACCAGGGTGGTATTTCAAGGACGGCTCCACTCGGACTAGCGTCCAAGTTTCAAAGCCTCCCACCTATCCTACACAAGTAAGGTCAAAGTTCAATGTCAAGCTGCAGTAAAGGTTCACGGGGTCTTTCCGTCTAGCCGCGGGTACACCGCATCTTCACGGCGAATTCGATTTCACTGAGCCTCTGCTGGAGACAGCGCCGCCATCATTATGCCATTCGTGCAGGTCGGAACTTACCCGACAAGGAATTTCGCTACCTTAGGACCGTTATAGTTACGGCCGCCGTTTACTGGGGCTTCGATCAAGAGCTTCGCTTACGCTAACCCCATCAATTAACCTTCCAGCACCGGGCAGGCATCACACCCTATACGTCCACTTTCGTGTTTGCAGAGTGCTATGTTTTTAATAAACAGTTGCAGCGGCCTGGTTTCTGAGGCTGTCGACAGCTCAAGGAGCGAGTCCTATCACCATCAACAGCGTACCTTCTCCCGAAGTTACGGTACCATTTTGCCTAGTTCCTTCAGCAGAGTTCTCTCAAGCGCTTTGGTCTACTCGACCTGACCACCTGTGTCGGTTTCGGGTACGATTCCAGTGTAACTGAAGCTTAGAGACTTTTCCTGGAAGCAGGGTATCAGCCACTTCACTGTACAAGTACAGCTTGCTATCAGATCTCAGCATAGAGCACCCCGGATTTGCCTAAGATGCATGCCTACTTCCTTTCACCTGGACT
>NZ_VOYG01000028.1:0-3417 GCF_013420785.1 Acinetobacter sp. YH01011 | reverse complement strand
GCCAGGCCTCAGCATTTTATTATGGTGATCCCCTGGGCGAAATGCGCCTGGTAAGCAGAGTTTTTGAAATGTAAGGCCTTTGAATAAGACAAAAGGCTGCCTCATCGCTAACTTTGCAACAGTGCCAGTTTTATTACGAACGTGTTTTGGGTGGACAACGGAAAACATATTTCATCGAAAGACCAAAAAAAGAAAAAACACTTCCTGTTGTGATGAGTGAAGAAGAAACCATTCGGGTACTACGCGCTATTGAAAACGTGAAACACAAGGCTATTCTGATGACTATTTATTCGGCAGGTTTGCGCATTTCTGAATGTATAAACCTGAAAATAAAAGACATTGACTCCAAGCGCATGCAAATTCGTATAGAACAGTCAAAAGGAAAAAGAGATCGTTATACCATTTTATCTGAGAAAACATTAATTATTTTAAGAACATACTTTATGGAATATAAACCAAAAGATTATTTATTTGAAGGTCAAAAAGGTGGCGCATACTCAAGCCGAAGTATTCAAAACATTTTTAAAGCAGCTGTTTTAAAAGCAAAGATTCAAAAGGAAGTTACTGTACATACCTTACGACATAGCTTTGCAACGCATTTGCTTGAGAATGGTACGAGTTTACGTTATATTCAATCGTTGTTAGGTCATTCAAGCAGTAAAACAACTGAGGTTTATACACATATTACCACCAAGGGAATGGAACAATTAAAAAGTCCGATGGATTTGTTAGATATATAGAAAGGATTTGTATATTTGAGCAAAACTTAACAAAAAGCACTATGAATATAAATCCTTTTGAGAGAGTAGAAACGAACGGTAAACGGTTGAAAACGGATTTGTCACTGATAATGAAAGGTTTAGCAAAATAAGATATAGTGGATATATACGCCATTTGGCGTATAGCCACTTGTTATGTGCCATTTTTGAATGACAATGCGAATAGATACGGACAAACAAATGAATTTACTTAGTGATAAGAACGTTGCAATAATTGGTGGTGGACCCGTTGGACTGACTATGGCAAAATTATTACAGCAAAACGGCATAGACGTTTCAGTTTACGAAAGAGACAACGACCGAGAGGCAAGAATTTTTGGTGGAACCCTTGACCTACACAAAGGTTCAGGTCAGGAAGCAATGAAAAAAGCGGGATTGTTACAAACTTATTATGACTTAGCCTTACCAATGGGTGTAAATATTGCTGATGAAAAAGGCAATATTTTATCCACAAAAAATGTAAAGCCCGAAAATCGATTTGACAATCCTGAAATAAACAGAAATGACTTAAGGGCTATCTTGTTGAATAGTTTAGAAAACGACACGGTTATTTGGGATAGAAAACTTGTTATGCTTGAACCTGGTAAGAAGAAGTGGACACTAACTTTTGAGAATAAACCGAGTGAAACAGCAGATTTGGTTATTCTTGCCAATGGTGGAATGTCGAAAATAAGGAGCTTTGTTACCGACACGCAAGTTGAAGAAACCGGTACTTTCAACATCCAAGCTGATATTCTTCAACCGGAAATAAACTGTCCCGGATTTTTTCAGCTATGCAACGGCAACCGATTAATGGCGGGACATCAGGGCATTTTATTGTTTGCCAATCCCAATAATAATGGTGCATTGTATTTAGGAATTAGTTTTAAAACGCCCGATGAATGGAAAAATAAAATTCCCTTAGATTTTCAGGACAGAAACAGCGTTGCCGATTTTTTATTGAAAAGATTTTCCAAATGGAGTGAAGTTTACAAACAATTAATACGTTCGGTATCAACATTTCAATGCTTGCCCACAAGGAAATTTCCTTTGAACAATGATTGGAAAAGTAACCGTCCATTACCCATAACAATGATTGGCGATGCTGCTCATTTGATGTCGCCTTTTGCAGGACAGGGTGTAAATACGGGATTATTGGATGCTTTGATATTGTCTGAAAACCTTACAAACGGAGAATTTACAAGTATTGAAAATGCCATCGAAAACTACGAACAACAAATGTTTGTTTATGCAAAAGATACGCAGGACGAATCGACAGAAAACGAAACCGAAATGTTTAGTCCCAATTTTTCGTTTCAAAAATTATTGAATCTATAAACAGTAAGAAAAAACGGCTACTAACAAGCAGTTTTGCAATAGTGGGGCAGAAGTGCAAAATTGAACTTGTGTGCTTCTATCAACTTTTGTACATTAGCTGCCAGTTTAAGATGGGTGCATTTGAGTATGCCCAAAGGAGCCCGCAAGTATGCGCAGGACGAAGCCAGTAGCCGCGCCGATGGTGGCGCGGGTCTATCTGCGCGTCAGCACCGACGCGCAGGACTTGGAACGCCAAGAGGCGATCACTACGGCCGCGAAGGCCGCCGGCTACTACGTCGCCGGCATCTACCGTGAGAAGGCATCCGGCGCACGCGCCGACCGGCCTGAGCTGCTGCGCATGATCGGCGACCTACAGCCCGGCGAGGTGGTCATTGCCGAGAAGATCGACCGCATCAGCCGCCTACCTTTGCCCGAGGCCGAGCGCCTGGTGGCCTCGATACAGGCCAAAGGCGCACGCCTGGCCGTCCCTGGCGTGGTCGATCTATCCGACCTGGCGGCCGAGGCCCAGGGCGTCGCCAAGATCGTGCTGGAAGCCGTGCAGATCATGCTTTTTCGCCTGGCCTTGCAGATGGCCCGCGACGACTACGAGGACAGGCGCGAACGCCAGCGCCAAGGCATTGAGTTGGCCCGCCAGGCCGGGCGGTACAAGGGCCGCCGTGCTGATCCGAAGCGCCGCGCCCAAGTTGTCGCGCTGCGCAAGTCCGGCTACAGCATCAACAAGACCGCCGAGCTGGCCGGGTACAGTGCGGCCCAGGTGAAACGGATATGGGCCGAGGTCAGCCAGGCCGAAGCGAAGCAGCACGGCGCGTTCGTGGAGGACGCATTGACGGAAGCCGATGCCCTGGCCGCTGTCGGCCAGGATGAGCGCCAGGAGGAAAGGGCATGAAGAAGCCGAACCAAGACGACGAGCCGTTTTTCATCACCGAGGAGATTGCGGCCGAAATGATCGCCGGCGGCTATGAGTTCGAGCTGCCGCCCATTCCTTGCACCATCCGCCTACGCGACGTGCTGGAGCGCATGACCGATGCTGAGCTAGCATTGCAGCCGGGCGAGATCGCCGACCAGGAGCGTGAACGCTGCCGGCGCAAGCCGTGTTCAACCTCATGATCTGGTCATGGTATTTTTCATGGCACTGAGCCTGATAGTTCTTGCAAATTGTTGTCACTAAAGGGTTTTGTGTGCTTGTTTACAATCGAGTGGGAGTGACGGGCACTGGCTGGCAATGTCTAGCAACGGCAGGCATTTCGGCTGAGGGTAAAAGAACTTTCCGCTAAGCGATAGACTGTATGTAAACACAGTATTGCAAGGACGCGGAACATGC
>NZ_VOYG01000027.1:0-3635 GCF_013420785.1 Acinetobacter sp. YH01011 | reverse complement strand
AATACAAAAAATTTCTGTAAAATCGTACATGGTAGTTAGAGCCTTTGGGTTGTGTCGTAACTTTCTAAATGGCTCTAACTACCTTTTTTTCAAGGGCTTTTCTTATCCGTAATTCGGGTTAATATAACATAAAATTTAGTTTGTTAAAAAATCATCAATACGAGTTTTTAATTACCCTATTTATTGCTTAAAGATAACTTTTTTTGTTATTAAATGCTCGCTTGGAACAAGAATCACTGAGATGAAACGAATAGGAATAGTTGCTACATTCATACAAGAACAAGCATCTGTATGCTTTGGACTCAAAACAATATAAAGTTCAACATATCATGCATCTACAATATCTACAAAATTAGCATTTAAAACTTTTGCCAAATCGCTTGGTGTTAAACCAATATCTAATCCCCGCTTCCCTCCACTCACATACATAGTTGCAAGCTGTTGAGCGGATGCATCAATCACTGTTTTCAGTTGTTTCTTCTGCCCAATTGGACTAATGCCCCCAACCAAATAACCTGTCAAACGCTCAGCATCTTTAGGATCAGCCATGTGTACTTTTTTACACTGAAAAGCAGCCGCAACTTTTTTAAGATTTAATTGGTAATGGACAGGTAAAATCGCCACAAAATAATGCTTATCATCACTGACCAATAAAGTTTTAAATACTTCTGTGACATCTAAGCCTAACTTCTCCGCAGCTTCTAAACCAAAACTTTTAGCATTATGATCATGTTCATATTCATGCATAGAAAATTGAATTTTCTTGGCTTTTAAAAGTTTAGCTGCTGGAGTCATTGAAAAAATACTGTAAAAAACGATGCTCAAATTATACGCTTGATTGAGATTAAAAGTGAATTCGCTTAGGCCATTTTTAAATATAAAAGTAACTATCGAAAAAATAGCCTAAAATCATTAACTTGGTTTACGTGAATTTTCAACCAACACGTTAGCTAAGCGCTGTGCATGCGCAATCACGCGATCCAACCAACGTTGTGCCGCCAACAACTCTAAACCTGTCGCAGCATTGAGCTGATTCACGGCAATATATTGCAGCACTTTTTCACGGTTTTCGGCACGTTGATCTTCTGTCCATTTTTTCAAATTAGATAATTCGGTATTTAGACTTAGTACATGTTTATGCACATCAAAATCATCCATTTCTTTTAGATGTTCATCAAGAATTTGTACAAAATCTAAGCCAACTTGATAAATTGCAGGTTGGGTGCGTATTTCTTTTGCTAAAGTAATATTTTCCAAATCACTTCGTAAAACACGTAAATACACCATCAAACGAAGCATCGCCATTAAACGCTGTTGATCGGCTTCATTTTCTGAAATCGACATTTCTTCCAAATAGCGTTGGACTTGAATGAGTACTTCATCTAGCTGTAATAAACGTACTTTTGAAGGTAATCTTCCCTCTTGGATAGCCAGTTTTAGCATCACTAAAACGTCATACAAACTATGGTAAATCACCTTTGATGCAGCATGAATAGCCAAGGCGGGCACAGATAAACTCGCTTGATCGAGATAACATAAAACCGATTGAGTTTTATCTGGGATAATTTTCATAATCAGTTTTTCGAACTGACGGATAAAAGGCAAAATAATCAAAGTACCAGAAATACTGAATGCTGTATGAAATGCAGCAACAATCACCACATTGTCCCATGTTGCCATAAGACGTTGATTTTGTGTTAGCTCAAGAAATAACGGTTTTAAAATAATAAAAGCAAAAATGGCTGAAATGATGTTAAAAATCACATGAACCGCTGCAGTACGTTTGGCATTTGCAGTTGAACCAATTGCAGCAATAATGGCTGTCGCCACCGTACCAATATTCTGTCCAATCACCAAACCTAAAGCCTGTTGCAAATCAATCGCACCACTGGCCAATGCTGCTAAGGTCGCGGTAATTGCAGCACTTGAAGATTGCAACAGAATGGTCATGATAATACCGACCAAAACCAAACTGAGTTGCGCAATCAAAGATCTACTTGAAAATACTGATAAATCGACACGTTCAGCAAAACCTGACATGGCAACTTGCAACATATCAATGCCAAGGAAAATCAGACTAAAACCTGCCAATGTCATTCCAAATAATGCAACTCGCCCCTGACTAAATAATTTGAGCATTGCACCCAAACCCAGCAAAGGTAATGCAAAACTGGTGATGGAAAATTTAACACCTAAAAATGCCACCATCCAACCCGTACTGGTTGTGCCAATATTCGCACCAATAATGACACCAATTGCCTGAGCAAAAGTAAGAATCCCCGCACTAACAAAACCAATCGTGGCTAAAGTTGTTGCCATAGAAGACTGTACAATTAAAGTTAAACCGATGCCTGAAAGCACAGCTTTAATGGGTGAACCTGTGAACTTAGACAACCAAATACGCAAGGTTTCCCCTGCCATATCTTTTAAGCTGTCCGTCATCATGGTCATACCAATCAAAAATAGGCCAATACCACCACATAATTGTACAAAGACTTCTAACACACTTACTCCCTGTGCAATAAGCAATTTTCAAAGTGCTAAAAAGCCGATATTGTACGTACTTTTATCTTAAAATTGCAGTTTATTTGTTCTATTCCAATAGTTTATATTAAATAAAAAACTTGTCATCAATTTGACATATTATTAAACCTAAGGATAGATCGGACTCCATTGGTTTATCCAATCATTCGATAAAACAAAACGAAACCTCTGTATTATGCTGACACGATACAATTCAAATCTTCAGTTCACTTGACTGAACCAATCGCTCACCTCAAAATCAGTATATATACTCACATACGCCAAAATGACAGATATAGTTTTAATATGATTTTTAATGCATTTAGAAAATATCCATCTATAAAAATATTCAGTATTGGTTGTACTGTTTTAACGTTAGCAGCCTGCTCTCCACTAGGAGGTGGCTCTCTTGCAAAACGCTCAGCTAAACTTTCTACAGGGATCCAAAAGGCTTATGCTGTGCATCCTAATACAGCAAATCGTGTAGCACCAATCATTGTACAAAGTGCAGAACAACATAATGTTGATCCTCTGCTTGTCGCTGCAGTTATTAGACAAGAATCGAATTATCGTGCCTATGCTGTTTCACCTTCAGGTGCAGTTGGGTTCACACAAATTATTCCACGTTATTGGCAGCAGACTTGTCCTGGCGATTTATTCCATGAACATACCAATATCAACTGTGGTACATTTATTTTAAATCATTATAAAAATCAGTCGGGTAAATGGCCTAAAGCTTTGGCCTATTACAATGTGGGACCTACTGGCTACAATAGTAATCGAAAAATGAAAAAGCAAGGTAAACGCTACGCGAAACAAGTCAAACAGCACCAAAAAAACTTAAAAGATGCACTTTAATTTTGACTTACTAGCTTAATAAAGTAGCCAATACCCGTTGAATTAAAGCCATCCTCAGATGGTTTTATTTTCCTTTCTTTTTCTACTTTTCTTCTTAATATTTTCTTTCCCGCATAAAAAACACCCCCAACGCTAGTTGAGGGTGTTTAGAATAATGAGCTGGCGATGACTTACTCTCACATGGGTAACCCCACACTACCATCAGCGCGAAGAGGTTTCACTTCTGAGTTCGGGAAGGGATCAGGTGGTTCACT
>NZ_VOYG01000026.1:0-12726 GCF_013420785.1 Acinetobacter sp. YH01011 | reverse complement strand
CTAGTCCAAATTTTGATTTGGCAAACTTTGATGCTTTTACTAGAAGTTTATTAACAGAGCCTGAAAGACTTGATACGGATCATCTTGTTTTTGAATATGAATTATTTGTTGGTGGCATTGTAAGAATTAATAATATTTGGATAAAAAAAATATGGGAGATGGCGGGGCCATCTACCACAAATATTTTAAATTTACAGGTGAAGCAAGGTGTCCCAGTAAATATTCGACCTAAAAACTGGAGAACAAATAGTTCTAGAGTTACCTTCTTCGGACAAAGATTAGATTTTGTTATCGCGTTAGATCAAGCTCTACAGCATTTTTACCCAGCTAGATATCCAACTTGGTTGAATACAGTCCAATCAAATTACTTGGCAAGGACAGGACACGCATTGTAGTTAGATAAGTTCTAGCTGAATATCAGTTTTTTTGGGACATTCTTTACTATTGAATGCAGCATCTAATAAACGATTTGCTACAGCTTTAACTACAGGGACGGCTACTGTATTCCCAAAAAGATCAAAAGCATCTTTCGGTTTTACATTTACCTGATAGTCATCAGGGAAGCCAAAAAGTCGTTTTTGTTCAGTTCCTGTTAGTAACCTTAAGCCTTTTCCATCAGGGACAACGATTCTATCTAAATCTGTAGCAACAAGTGTTGGTGCTATAGATTTAGGGTCTAGAACTTTATTAATTTCGTAGCTTAATTTTCCAGCTACTATGTTATAGCCTTTTTCAATGTCTTCTCTATATTCACGTTTTTGCTTCTTTATACCCTTGTCATCTAAATAGGTGACAACATCTTTAGGATGTTCTAATTTTAGATATTTCTTATCACAAAGATCATCAAGCATTTCTTGAAGATTAGGATGCTCATAAAATGTTTTAATTTCATCAATTGTCAAAGGCATACCATCCATCCATTGGATACCTTTTAATTCAGCCCATTTTTTATTTCTTCTAGCACGCATAATCTTACCTAGAAGTTCTCTTTGATCTTTTGATACAGAACCTTTTAGCTCGATATCCCAACTATGTATATTATTTGCTCCACCACGTTTATCTTTGACTGATTTTCCGTATAAGTCTTCAATTGAATAATGGCTTAACAATAAGTCGATTAACTTCCCTTGCAGTAAAGGTTTATCCTTTTCAAGGACAGTTTCTAAACTGTTAATTTGAGGTTTAAAACCTTCTAAATCTACAGTCGAATCTAGAGATCCAGTAATGTAAATACGTTTTCTTGCTTGAGGAACACCAAAATAACTAGCATCAAATACCTTCCAAGAAACGAAATAGCCAAGGTTTCTAAGTGATTGTAGAATGATAGTCAGAGTCTGTCCCATTTCATCTGTCTTATTTAAAAGATCGTGCTTTACTAAACCTTCAACATTTTCAAGGATAAATCCTTTAGGTTTTTTTTCTTTAAGTATTCTTTCAACTTCAAAGAACATAGTTCCTCTAGTATCAAGAAAGCCTTGACGTTTTCCTGCACTGCTAAATGCTTGGCATGGGAAACCTGCAAGTAGCACATCAAAATCAGGAATCTGTGAGCTATCAATTTGAGTAATATCTCCAGCTACATCTTCATCTTTATAGTTATCTTTATAGACTTGAATTGCGTAAGGCTTAATTTCTGAACTGAATACACAAATAGGCTGTTTTTTCTGTTCTAACAGAGCTTGTTCAAAGCCTAATCGGAATCCGCCCATGCCTGCGAATAAGTCGATAAATTTAATAGACTGCATATTTAAAACATCAGGTTTTACTTAATTCGTAATGGTATCAATTAATTCTAAGAGGTTCCACTACTTTTTAACTTTATCTAAAATTAACATAATACACGTTATATGAAATTAAAAAGGCTTAGTCATGACTAAGCCTTTTTAGCTTTTAAATCATATTTACCTTAAGTCCAGCCAATTTTAAACGCTCTGTAATATTTCGCATTTTACTAAATTCGGTACCGTAACTAAGTGGTAGACCCACTCCCTGACAAAACTCTTTAGAAGTTATACTTTTTAATTCATCTGCATATTTAATCATCTGTAAATGTAATTCAGCAGTTTGCCTGTTTCGAGGTGCTTCATTCATAGCCAATCGGATGCGGTCATATATTTGTTGTTCATTCATAGCTAAATTATCCAAATAATCAAATTTATATAAATAATATAATTTATATAAATTATATTGTCAATTTTTTTACCGATTTTATTGGCAGAAAGTATCAAAATCGATCATAAAAAAGCCGACTTGTTTCAAAATCGGCTTTTTGTGCATTTTTAGATTTTTCTGGTTTTGTTAAGTGTTTGATATTTATATTAATATACAAGTGTATTGCGTATAACCACCATTATGTTAAATAGGTAATTATTCAAGTAAGACATTTATTAATTTTTTAATTGAATTAATATGAAATTATATTTTTAGATGAGAACTGATCTGATGAGCTTTTTTAAAAAATTGAAAGCAAATATGATAATAAATAAAAAAAATGAACAAACATTTTATGAATTAGCGATTAGAGAAATTGCTACTGGACAAAAGAGAACTGGTTTATGGGCCATAGCACTATCGAAGTCTGATGGTTCTTTAGATAAAGCACATGCTTTGTATATTGGTTTATTAGCAGAAGAAATAAAAAATGATATTTATCTTGAAGAAATAAAAAATGAAGAACTCCGTAAAAATGAGTTAGTGTTGGCTAAAGAGATAGAAAAATTGGAAGAAATACGTTCTAGGAAACAGAAAATTATAGAGCAAGAAGTACATAAAGAGAAAAAATCAAATATACCAAGTATATTTGAAGAAATGGATAAGCAAAAAGAAAAAGAGTTGCAAAGCAAGCGACAAGAAGAAATTGATAAACAAAAGGAAGAAATGGATAAGCAAAAGGAAGAAGAACTAAAAGCACAAGGTATCCGTATAGATCCTCGATTCAAAAGTCCGCAACCAATTCTAAAAAAATACTAATTCCAGACTTTTTCTAGAATTAACATAATACACGTTATGCGAAGTCAAAAATGGGAGCTTTAAGTTCCCATTTTTATTATATTTTTTAAATTTTTAGGCGTGTTGTACTGTGATCTTTAAACCTAAAGCATTCACTACACGATTAATCGTATCAAAACGTGGTGCAGAGTCGTGACGAAGTGCTTTATACAGAGCCTCACGTCCAATTCCTGCCTCTTTAGCGATTTGAGTCATACCACGAGCTTTGGCAATTACACCAAGTGCGTGGGCTAATTCAGCAGGATCATTTTCTTCGAGAACCATGTTGAGATACATCACAATGTCTTCTTCAGTTTTGAGCGACTCAGCCATATCAAAACTTGGTAAATCAGCGACTTTAACCATTTTAATCCTCCAATGTTTTAGATAATTTGACTGCACGATCGATGTCTTGCTGTTGAGTCGATTTATCTCCTCCACCAAGCATTACAATCACTACGTCACCATGTTGGATGTAATACATCCTCCATCCAGAACCGAAGAATTCTCTCATTTCCCAAACGCCATCTTGGAGAGGTTTAATGTCTCCCCAGTTTCCACGTTGAACCTTATCCAATCTACGATTCAGGCGAATACGGGTCATATTGTCTTTAATGCCATCCAACCATTCATCAAACTCTGGCAGACGTTTAATTTCAATCATGAGGATTCCTTGTTTTCTCACTATATTGTATTCGATCGAATACAATATGCAAGTAATCTATACGGACATCCATTAATTTCGTATAACAGCCATTATGTTAAGTTATGACGTAGGTTTTGAGTCGTCTTTGTCAGATGTTCTTAAAGTAAACTCTCTTTGTAAAATTCTTCTAGAGTCTTCTGAAAGATTTGACAGATCTAGATCATCTATAGTTTTTCCAGCAGCTTTTGCATAAGCCCATAGTGCTTCGTAAATTTTTTCATTAACTAGTAAATGTAAAAAATTTGTTCTATTCAACCCCATACGACTACTATAAAAATCTAGACGTTTTAAATGTTCCTCTGATATTTGGAATGATATAGGTGTTGTTGGAGAGACTTGCTCATCTGCTTGTTGAGAATGAATTTTACCTAATTCCTGAAAATAATTATTCATGATTCTCTCCTTCCAATTCGTTTGAATAGCAATCTAATAAAATATTGGTAAGCCCAAGAGAGTGCAGTACGTATCTTGGAATACAAGGATCAAATTTTGCATCCTTATCTAGATGAGATTTAAATCCACTAGTATCAAATACATGACGCATATCTAGATCTCCTTGGAGATACAACCCACTTAAATAAGATGAATACGCAATATCCATATATGACTTAATTAATTCTTGGATAACTTTACTTCTACTTTGTCCTAGATTCTTTGCTACGCAATCCAATAATTGCTTTTGTTGTTCTGTGAATTTCACAGAAACACTTTTGGAGTTTTTCTCCTCCATATTGATTCTGGCATTCATACCAAGAGTGAGAAAGTTATTAAGACTTTTATCAGCAATAAAATCATCAAAAGTTCCTGCTAATTTTTCATTATCTTTCATAGAAGGTTATCCATAGTCTGAACAATTCAATAGATACATAATTAAATATTTAATTAGATACGTCAATAGATACAATAAAAATAATTAAAATATTGACTATGTATTTATTAATATCGTAAATTAATTACATGGCTTTTGGAGAGAAGATTATGAAAAAGACAAATCACTTCATGAAAAGAATGTCTCAACGTGGTGTAACTAAAGCTATGATTGAATATGCTTTGGAGTATGGAACTATTGATGGTGATAAATTTGTCGTGAATAAAAAATTAATTCTTCAGCATAGACAGGAACTTCAAAAAAAACTTGCAGTCACTTCTAAGCTGCTAGATAAAGGAGGAATTGTTGTGATCACTGAGAATGATTATTTGATCACCACCTATCATACGGATAGCCGAAAAAATAAATATTCATAGTTTAAGAAGTTAAATAGATTATTTTTCACATAATAGTAATGGGCTTTATATGGAAAAAATGACATTTGATAGAACTTTAGCGAATGGTTTTAGTCAATATTACTTGGGGAAAGAAGTCGAATTTACTTATGTTTTTTATATGGATGATGTTCAATATACCAATGAAGTTAAAGGTAAAATTGACGGAATTGTTATACGATCTGATAGAAAGGATAAATTAATTATTAATGAACACATAATCGATATAGATGAAATTTACGATTTCAGATTTAAAGTTCCAGAAGATGGTGAATATTATGCAATATGCCCAGTCTGCCGTGAGGTTATTCGAAGTGTATATGACTTAGTTAAAGATGAAGATAATCCTTATGGAATGGACAATGAACGTTGCCCTTCTTGTTATGCTTCAATCTAGGTTATATAAAAATATTTAGTTTTTAGAATTTCTAAAATTAACATAATACAGCTTATACGAAATGCTCTAAATTAATTGTTTTATTTCAATAATTTATAGTATTGAGTGCAGCCTGATTCTTAGCAATCAGGCTTTTTTTATGATTTTTAATGTTCCACGCCTATTTATTGATCATTGTTCCACGACTTTGTTTAGCCAAAAAACATAATGCCCTCATTTTATTCGAGCCAATTTCAGCCCTTCGGGACTGAAATAATGGTCCAAATAAAATATGGTCTTAGAGAAAGATAAACATCAACAAGAAGATAATAGCCAAGCAACCAAAGCTTAGAGCCAAAACACGCCATAAGTCTTTATGTTTTACGTTACTTCGGCTTTCATGCAGTAGGTTCGATACTTCACTAAGGTGATGCTCAGAATTGCTTAAATCGCTTTTTAGACGCTTTGAGAGCATCTGTAGTTGGTTTCTTTCTTGCAGAAACTTCTGACGTTCCTGCGTTAGTTGCTCAATTTTTTCTTGGTCTTGGTGAATAATAGGCGTTTCTTTTTCGGCAAGTTGTTTTTCTAGAGCCTGCTTTTCATTTTTTAAGGCATTAATTGTTTGTTCAAGTTGCTTAACTTTTTGATTGGACAGTAGCTGATTCTGCTCTAGTTGTTCATATTCCCCTTTGATCTGAGAGATTTCACTCTCAAGCAGTCTAATTTTCTCATCCGCTTCTTCATGAGGCTTTGCTAATCGTTCAGAAAGTCTTTCAAGCATTAAAACCGTTTGGAATAGCTCATCATTTTTCTTTTCTAAATCGCCAATTTTCCATCTTGAGTTATGAAGTCCTTTATAGCGTCGAAGGTCTTGGAAGCGTCCTTCACCTTCTAGGAATTTGTATTCTAGAATCCGATTACGTTCTTTTAGGTTCTTATTTTCAATTTCAAACCTCATTTCACGTTCAGCCATACGGTCTAAACGACGTTTTAGGTTCTGTATTTCATTATTTTGACGAGTAAGCCGGTCTATCTGACGTTCAACTTTGTTTGTTAGGGCTGTTTTGGTCTTTAAAGTGGTTGATTCATCTTCTACAAACTCTTTGAGATAACGACTTAAGAGTGATTCCTCCAAATCAAAGGGCATGTTTAAGTCTTTTTTTAGCACTTGGATGATGGATTGATAGGTCAAACCCTCTTTTTTTAGGCGTAAAACATCGTCTAGATGATTTCTCAGCCACTTTTTCTTATTGAACGAAGGTTTATTTTTGATCACTTGAAAGCCTTAATTTTGTTGACGCTCTAAAATCGGTTTTCAACCGATTTTTTTTATACACACCATACGCACCTTACAGGATGCCACTAAAAATAATTTAGATTTTTTGAGGGTGTTTCTTGAAATAAATATATGATTTATAAATGTAAAACAGTAATTTTTATGTAAATACTTCCAAAAATTGCAAAAAATATTATAAGTTATTGATTTTTCAATTCAGTAGTTTTAGAAGTATTTTATAAGGAATATAGCATTAGCTGAAAATAGAAAAGCCACCGTTGAGGTGGCTCAGAATCAGTAACCTAACTCTTTCTTGATCAAATTGTGCAACTCTTCATCCGATAAAGTATTAAGTTGACTAATAGCAGCTTTGAGCATGATAGATCGGTTTGCTTTAGCAACACGACATCTAACTTTCAAGTCGTTAATCTGTTCACTTACATCCTCTGTTAACGAAAAGGTATATCTTTGAAATTTAGAATTTGATGGGGTTAGTTCTTGGACATTTTTAGATGCGCCAGAAATAAAATCATTCACTAATTTTTCATTTTTAGAAGTTTGATCTTCTCTTTTTAAACCTTTTAAAGCCATTAGAGATCTCCTAAAAATTCTTTTGCAATTTGTTCAATTTCTTGCTTGGCTTTTTCATCAGATGACATTTCAAAAACGGATAATCCATTTTCATCAGCATCATCGTATATGTTTCGATTACACGTAAAATTATTTAATGGGATGAGATCAAACGATTCACATGCTTCTTTAGCATCTAAGATGCGTTGAACTTGACTCGGTAAAGTAGGACATTGAGTAATGACTGCTCTCGTATAGAGTTCAGGATTAACAGCTTTTGCAAGACGTATTAATTTTTCGACATGTACTAATGTTTTTAGATCTCGTCTTTTAGGACGGAAAGGCAAAAGCATATGAGTGGAAACAGTCATTGCCGAACGTAAGGCTTCAGAATCCTGTCCACCAGCATCAATAATGATGTCTTGGTATCGCTTCGATAAATCCATTAGGATTTGTCGAATGTTCCCTGAAGCTTGTACTGATGGAATGCTTTTTACAGCTGAATTTTCATCTCGTTCTTTGATCCAGTCAGTTGTCGTACCTTGTGGATCTGCATCGAGTAATAAGATATCTCGATTATTTGCTTGTAAATAAACTGCTAGATTTTGGGCTAAACAACTTTTTCCAGACCCACCTTTTTCACCACCAACTAATATGATCATTTTTATTTAACTTACGTAACTTATTTAACTTAAGTATAGCCGAATAATAAGGAAGATCAATGGTTTCACACGTTTAGTGAATTTACGCAACTTAAGTAATTTATTTAACTTACGTAAGTTTGTGAAAAAAGTTTTATCTTATATGTACTTTTTTGGTTGAATTGAATTATAAGTTAGCTATATTGTATAAATTACAGATATGAAAAAGCCCCATAACTTTCAATCTTGCCGGACAGGAAGTTACAGGGCTTGAATTCTTAGAACATGCTTGCACATGAACTGTATTAATAATACATGTTCATTGTGCATTTGCAAATAGTGAAGATAAGCAAATGCAACAATTATCTTTTCTGCTTGATCAATTTCAAGACAGATTACCTAAAAAGCCTTACTGTTCAGATAATTTGGATTATGGTCTTATTATCAGGCCTAAAGAAATTTCTTTAAAGTACAAATATATACAACCTAATAGTCCATACTATTTACATTATCTAGTATTTGATTTGGATTATGAGTCTTCATTATCAGAAATATTATATGGCTTAGTTGGAATTCCATTACCGAACTTATTAGTTGCCAATCCTAATAATGGGCGCTCACATATACTTTTTCAGTTAAAAACACCTGTTTATACAACTGATGCTAGTCGTCAAAAGCCTATCCTTTATGCAAATGCTATTCGTCAAAAATTAGGTGAGTTATTTAATGCAGATCCAGCATATGTGAGTTTGGTATCAAAGAATCCTATCTCAAGTTATTGGCAAACCACTAGCTTGCGAGAAAAACCCTATACTTTAAGTGAACTAGCTCGAAATCTAGACTTAACATGGAAAGATGTTAATAGAGAGATTAAACAAGACGAAGCGATAGGTTTAGGGCGTAATTGTTTTGTATTCAATACGGCTAGGCATTGGGCATATAAAGAAATACGAAAATATCGAGGGAGTACATATACATCCTGGCTTGATTGTGTAGTTCAGCATTGCATAGGGCTTAACCAAGGGCTTACCAACCCAATGACTTTTGGTGAAGTAAAAGGCATTGCTAAATCCATTGCACGATATTGTTGGAAAAAAGACGCCTATTGCTATCAGGAATTTATTGACCGTCAATCTAGAAAAGGGAAGTTAGGCGGTATAAAGGGCGGAGTAGTGAGATCTGCAAAATATCAGCCCTTACGTGTAAAGGCGAAAGAACTACATTTAAAAGGATTAAGTTGTCGAAAGATTGCAAATGAGTTGAAAGTATCCAAATCGGTTGTTGCTTCGTGGATAAAGTGTCCAAGTGAGCCTAAATCAGATATTAGCTCTTTGGGAACTGCTTTAAACTTGTTTTCTTAGCTAGGTGTCCAAGTGAGCCTAAATCAGATATTAGCTCTTTTAGGTGTTTCTTATGTTACCTACATCTTCTTCTGTTTCCACTTTTGAATTGAAAGCTGAAAATAGCTTTATTTCTAAGTATGATTTGATTGCACTATATGACAGCTTAGTTATTTATAGTTATAACGGGCTTTGTTGCATAAATATGTAAGCATCTGATTTAAATAAATTTAATTTTGGATCAAAAAATAATCAAAACTTTTAAAATCATATAGTTATGAAATCTTTGTGCAACAAAGCCGTTATAACGGTAAAGAAGATTTTGCTTATTGTAAGGAGTTATATCTTGGTGATGAGCCTTATGTAACTTTGTATTCAGTTAAATATGAGCAGAAATTTAGAAATCTAAAGATCAAAGATTTTGATTTTATTTATGGTAAAAGCTTTGAGGATTTGAAGAAAACCTTCTGTTTCGCATAAGAGATTTTATGTTAAGAACCTAATTTCCCCAACTAAAAAGTGTCTATAAAGTCGTTGGCTCTTCATTCAACCATTGGAACCCCGTCTACAATCTTAATAAATTTTGATATTATAAAATTCTTTATAATTCAAGACTTAGTAGCAAGAAAATGAAAGTTAGTCAAGAGCCTCAAAAATTATCCTCAATATTAGAAGACAAATATTTTAAAGTTCCGTTGTATCAGCGTGAGTATTCATGGACGCTAAATGAAGTATCAGATCTTTATTATGATATTTTGGAATCTTTAAAAGAAGAAGAAGGTCACTTCTTTGGATCATTACTTTTATATAAACCAGAAAGTAAAAAGGAAGTAGAGATTGTTGATGGCCAACAACGACTAACTACGATTTTTTTATTGTTATATGCAATTTTAAAAGAGATTGAGTTTTCTAATAAGACTAAGGCAATAGACAAAATTAGATCTTTACTATTTGTAGTTGATTCAAACAATCTTGCTGAAGACTTCATTAGTACAGAACCTAGACTTGAAACGGGAAAACGCGATAAAAAACTTTTTAAAGCTATTATTAGTGGGAAAGATTATGAATCTTATAAAGATGGTAGAAAAAAATCACACAAAAATTTAAACAATACCTTAGATTTTTTCTCAGAGCGTATTGCAGAGATAAAAAAAGATAAAGGTTTAGAAGGAGTCGTTGATTTAACCCAAAGTATTATTAAAAGTGAGTTTATTGTTATGACTGCTGAAAAGGAGTCAGATAGATTATTACTTTTTAAAACAATTAACTCACGTGGCTTAGAATTAACACAAGCCGATATGATAAAAAATGAACTATGTCATTGTGTTCTTGAAGAAGAAATTGATGATTTCGTAGAGCAATGGGACGAAATTAGAGGAGAATTAGAAAAAAATTCAGGAAATCTAGATACTTTCTTATTTCACTATATTAATTCTATTGACGAAGCACAGGATTTAAGAAGAGAAAAAGATAAAAAAAGAGGTATTTCTAATTGGGATAAAAAAAATTATCCACCAGTCCCAGAAAAATTAGTATTTGACCTTTATTGTGATTTACTAAATAAAAAGTCAGCTCAAGATTTTATTGATGATTTGAAATTAGCAGTAAATCATTATGTTCGATTAATTAATCCAGAAAATAATGATGTAAATATTCTTGGTTTAAAAGCTATGGGCGTAAATAAATGCTTTCCTCTTCTTTTAAGAGCTTCTAAAAAATTAAGTAATAGTGATTTTTGCAAAATTGCAGATGTTATAGAAGCTTTAACTTTTAGACATAGTATTCTTAGAAAAGATCCTAAAGAATTAGAAAGGTTCTATTACCAACAGAGCGAATCTATCGAATCTGGTATGAACTTAAATGAATTTTTAGATAAGATTCGAGAACATGCGAATTTTAGAGAAGAAGAAAGATTCAGAAGTGAATTTTTACTTGCTAGTCCCAAAGCTAGCGTTGCTAAAATGATTCTAAGCCGTATAGTTCGTTTTCAATGTGAAAGTGTTGACTGGTCTAATAAAGATACTCATATAGAGCATATTATGCCTCAGACACCTAAAGGTGAATGGCTAGAACTCTACGAAAAAGATTCAATTGAATATAATGACTACTTAAACAGAATTGGTAATTTAACAATTCTTCAGGATAAGAAAAATATTAAAGCTAGAAATAAAGACTTTAGTGAGAAAAAGCCTTTTTATTCAAATTCTAGACTTCGTATTACACTATCACTCATTGACTATGAAACATGGAACTATTCCACTATATCAAAGCGTCAAGAAGATCTTTTTGAAATAGTAAAAGAAATTTGGAAATAATTGAGGGTGTAAAGGCTTTATTGCACAAACCTATCTGTAAAGGCTTTTTCAGCGATATAATTTTCAAATGAAGAAGCCTGCACAGAAAATCTACCGCACAACCAATTGGCCCGCATATAACCGAGCACTCATGATAAATTGGACAGCACCAGATTACAGTACGCTTAGTAGAAGACAAAAAGCATATTGATATTGCAATAAGCTACGGCTTTGTTGCATAAATATTTTGCAAGATACTGATTTTTAAGGGGTTTACCAAATTTTAATAAAAAATAAATATAATAAAATCATAGTTTTAGGTATTTGTGCAACAAAGCCGTTTTCGCCAGGCATAATAGCCTGAAGTGCTGACACCCAGGCATTTACAGGCAGAAGATACAGTGACTTCATTCACATCCAGATCTTGAATTACCGTGTACTTTTCTTGGCATGATCTGTCAGAAAGTACACATGCGCTTTTTTTAAGATGTCATTGGCTTCCTTGAGCTGTTTGACTTCTTTCTCTAATTCCACGATCCGCTGTTGTTCTGGTGAAAGTTGACGTTTGCTTGAACCCACTGGATTGGCTTCACGAATCCATTTGTCTAAGGTTGAATAACCCACACCTAATTTCTGGGCGATTGCAGCTATAGCTTCGTGGGAGTTTGAAAGTGCATAATCAATCGCTTGCTGTTTAAATTCAGGACTTGAGCAGCATTGCTGCGCAAGATAGCCATTTCTTGAATCTCCAAAGATTAAAGTTAAGTTATCTTTAGAGGGACGTGCTGTCCATTATTTTGGCTAGGATCAGTTAAAAAGTCTTATTGGAAATAAATTTAATTAATTATTTAATAGGATTTTTAGTTGAAATGAACATATCAATATGATTTTACGTACAACAATATTTCCATTATTACAATCACAGCAACTTATTGGATCATCTGGGGCAATCTCATTCAACCTTCTAGGGGTAAATGTCAATGTTGCAACTAAAGATGTTATTGGTGGGTTATTACAAGATTGGTTTGGTAATTGGATGACGATAAATAATATTGGTTGGCAACCTGGTCCCCATGCTCAGTCGTGGCCAGATTTTATTTTATCAGATGGTAGTCATTTAGAATTTAAAGCATTTGATGGAACAGCTAGTCCAAATTTTGATTTGGCAAACTTTGATGCTTTTACTAGAAGTTTATTAACAGAGCCTGAAAGACTTGATACGGATCATCTTGTTTTTGAATATGAATTATTTGTTGGTGGCATTGTAAGAAT
>NZ_VOYG01000025.1:0-12964 GCF_013420785.1 Acinetobacter sp. YH01011 | reverse complement strand
GTTCCATTTTAGAGATTTGTTTAAGATAAGATATAACTCATTGAGATGTGTCATAGTATTCGTCGTTAGAAAACAATTATTGTGACATTATTTCAATGAGTTATCTATTTTTGTCGTGTACAGAGAAAAATTTTAATGATTGTTTTCAGCTATAAGTGAAAGTTAAAGCATTTTATAAAAGTGAATAAAATTTAAGTTATTGAGTGAATAACATAAATTTTCAAAATAAAAAAACAGAGCTTAAAATTAAGCTCTGTTTTGGATTGTACTCAAAAGGAGTGACTTAGAAGCTATAACGTGCCATAAAGCCTACACGGTCATCACTGAATTTTTGACCTTTGAAAGTTTCACGCTCACCATTGATATATTCAATACCTAAATCGACTGGTTTTACAGGTGAATAGATAAAGTTAATCCACGCTTGTTGTACTTTCTCATTAGCATCATCATTTATACGCGCATAGTCTGTACCATCATCGGCAAATAAAGCACCGTAGGCTAAAGTTGAACGTAGTTGTGGTGAGAAATTATAGGTTGCACCCACTTGTACACCAATCGTTTCATTTTGCTCAATGCTATTACCATCAACTACAAATGCTGTGTTATTACCATATAAGTAATTGCTGTTACCTTTTACATATGATACGTCTGCAGATACTTTTAAAGGTTCTGCAACTTGATAATTCGTACCTACAGCAGCACCCCAACCAGTTTTATCATCATTTGCCGCTTCTGATTTGTAATGTTCAACCAATGCACGTGCAGAAGCTAAACCTTTACCATCAGCAAAACCTTGAGTCACTTTTGCTGTTAACACCGGGGCACGATAAGTTACATCACTATCTGTAGCTGAACTATTCCCTTCTTCAGCCGAAACAAATAATTCTGTTGCAGGCGCTAATTTTTGGCTATAACGTATTTGTGGCACACGTGCAGTACCACCTGATCCACCAATGTTCGTACTAAAGTCAATCATTTCTGGCGCATGTACTGAAGCAAAGCTTGAAGTCGTTTGACCAAATAACCAGTTATTTAAAGTCAAATAAGCATGACGGATACGCAAGTTGTCAGATCCGCTTGCAAAGTCAACCTCAACTTTACCGCCTACTTTGTTGTCACCAACAGGTGTATTAAAGTCTAAACCTAAGCGGGTGACTTTTGCGGTAGCACGTAATTTGTCACTTGCTTCTTCTTTACTTGTATGTGCTGAGTTAAAGTCATTATCCGCACCTTTAATAATATAGTTTGCATCACCACGGATCGAACCATAAATAGATACGTCTGCACCAGATTTAGACTTTAAGCTGCTTAATACACTTGCAGGTGCAGCAGGTTTCGCCTGTTGTACTTGGGCAATTTGAGTTTGCTGCTGTTGTTGTACTTGCTGTTGTTGCTGAATTAACGATTTTAACGCTTCAACTTCTTGACGAAGTTCTTGAATTTGTTGTTGCTCAGTTTTTGCTGCGTGTGCAGTACCTACCATTAATGTTGTAACGGCAATAGCTAAACCTTTGATCATAAATTGACCGTTGAGTAATTGACTCATTTATCTCTCCAAAATAAAACAACGCTGCATCCGTGCATGATGATTTTGTTCGTCATCTATCGATTTCACATCGAATTATAAAAATGGCTTAAAAATCAAAACACTTTTGCCAAATAGTCCAAGACACCCAAATATTTAAAATATTACAATTTGTGTCATTTATTACAGGCTTCAATCTATCAAGTTATGACGTTTATTAAAATCAGTTTTCCCGAATAAGAAATCACAATTAATCATAATTACAGATTCAAACAATTAAACCATATAAAATTCAACACCTTAAATAGGTTGATTATTCAAGTATTTACACCACCATTAGACTATTGTATATATTTCAGTTCTGTTAAAAAGCCCGATTTTTGCGAAAAAAATCACCATTTGAAAAAGTATTGACCTCAACTCAGTCTGATTGAGGTTGCAAAATATGAAAAACGGCAAACATCCCAAACCCAATAAATAGCAGCATTAATACAGCCATATTCAGCAAAGCACTGCCTGTTAAAAAGTTGAGTAACACCCCACCAATCAAGCCACAAAAGAATTGCACACTGCCCATGACCGCACTGGCTGTTCCTGCACGTGCGCCCTGTTTTGCCATTGCCAGTGCCATAGCATTCGGGCCTGTAAAACCAATCCCAGACACAGCAAGAAATAAACCGACCATCACCAATGCCAAAGGTGCATACCCCAAACTACCTGCAAGCAGTAGAATGACCGCACCACTCAGTTGAATCATGCTGCCCAATTTTAAGCGTTGTAACACACCCAATTTGCCACTGATTTTTTTATTCAGGGTCGAAAACAGCATAATACCAATCGCATTGGCACCAAACACATAAGCAAAAGCTGTTTCACTCAAGCCATATTGATCCATCATGACTGCACTTGAACCGCTGATATAGCAAAACAATGCCCCACCAGTCAGACAGCCTGCCAACATTGGAAAACGAAAATCACGATCTTTTAAAATGGCAAAATATAAGGTCAGTACTTGCTGAAAGTTCAAATTTAAACGACGTTCTTTCGCCAAAGTTTCTTTAAAAAAGAAGTGCACACATAAACAGCAAATAATTCCAACGCAGGTCAGCACTACAAAAATAGCTTGCCAATTCATCCATCTAAGTACCCATGCGCCCAGCGTAGGTGCAATAATGGGCGCAATGGTCATCACAATCATCATGCTCGAAAAAGCTTGAGCGGATGTTTGCAAATCTAAGCGATCACGAATAGCTGCTCGTGCAATTACCACACCCACACAGCCACCCAAAGCCTGCAAAATACGTGCAGCAATCAGTCCCCATTCATTTTGTGCAAACACACACAACATACTGGCGAGTGAAAATAGTGCCAAGCCAAAATATAAAGGCGGCTTACGTCCAATCCGATCACTCAGCGGCCCGTAAATCAGTTGACCCAATGCCAAACCTAAAAAGTAGGCAGGCAAACTGTTTGCGACCATTTGGGTCGATACGCCAAACTCGCTTGCCATAACGGGCAAGGCAGGCAAATACATATCAATCGATAAAGGCCCAAGCGAAGTCAATAACGCCAACAATAAAATCCACGCAGTCGAATATTGCCGCATGTTGGGTTGTTGCGCAGATGGTGGCGTACTGCTTGAACTTGGCAGCGTTTTCGATATGCTCATATTTTATGATGAAATGACAGATGTACAGACAAGCTTACACGCTCCATAGTATGATTTGTTGTGATCAAAGATGAATTTTCACATATTAGGCACTCTAAACATCTCATCTACAGTTACAATGTACGCAAACCTTCATCTTGCAGCATAAATCTCTGTTTAGACAGAAAAGTTTACTTAAAGGAATGATGTTGAAACCTTGGCTGATAAAGCTCAAACAAGCGACCTATAACACCACATTTATGTATAACATCCGCATGCTCATTGCATTTGCGGGAACTGCTTTTGTTCCCTATTTTATGGGGATGCAGCTTGCCACTATTCCTTTAACTTTAGGTGTGCTTGCCGCAGGTTTGAGTGATATTGATGACCGTTTTTCGGTGCGTATTGTCAATCAGCTCTATACTTATATTGGTTTCTTTGTTACCGCCACATCAATTCAGTTTTTATTTCCGCATCCTATTTTATTTGCTACAGGCTTAATCCTGTCGTGTATTGTCTTAATTTTGCTCGGTTCGCTCGGACGACGTTATGCCACCATTTCTTATGGCTGTTTGGTAGTATCGGTCTATTCCATGCTTGGCGTCAACCTATTTGATGACTGGTACATGCAGCCGCTGCTTTTGGTTTCGGGCGCAATTTGGTACGGCTTAATTTCGACCATCAGCTTTTTACTGTTCCCTGTTCGTGCCTTACAAGACAAACTTTCACTCAGTTATTCTTCTTTGGGTGATTTTTTATTTGCCAAATCAAATCTATTTGATGTGGATATGACTGCACCGAGTTATCAACAAAGTATCATTGATTTATCACTTGAAAATGGCAAATTAATTGCGATTTTTAACGACTTAAAAACCGCTTTACTGACCCGTTTAAAAGGTGACCGCGGGCAAAAAGATACCCGACGTAGCTTACAGTATTACTTTGTCGCACAAGACATTCACGAACGTGCCGACTCTGCACATATTGATTATCAAAAACTGGCGAAAATATTTCAGCACAGCGATATTTTATTTCGCTTCCAACGCATTTTGTCGATTCAGGGCAAAGCCTGTAAAGATTTAAGCGAAAGCATTTTGCACCGTAAACCTTATGTGCATAACAAGCGTTTTAAACATGCTTTTGAAAATCTTAAACAGTCTTTAGAAAAACTGCGCAGTGAACAGCAATATGACCAAGTCTGGATTAATGCATTGTTTGCCCTATACCAAAACCTGAAATCTATTGATGCTCAATTGCGTAACCTTGAAACCGAACGCAATATTAAACTGGATAAATCAAAACATATTGAACAACAACTGAAAGATGACGACTTAAAAAGTTGGGATGATATTGTCATTCGGATCAAGCAGCATTTAACCCCAGAATCGGTCTTGTTCCGCCACGCCATTCGTTTGTCGATTGTGCTGTTGATTGGCTATATTTTTGTGCAAGTCACCAATATTCAATATGGCTACTGGATTTTACTGACCGCCCTGTTTGTGATGCAGCCCAACTTTAACACCACCAAACGACGTTTACGTTTGCGTATTATTGGGACGTTGGCAGGGATTGTAGTCGGCTACACCATTTTATATTTTGTACCATCTGTAGAAGGACAATTACTGGTTTTAGTGATTAGTGGCATGTTGTTCTTTGAATTGCGCAGTAAACAATATGCACAAGCCACTGCCTTTATGACCATTTTGGCGCTGATGAACTTTAACCTAGAGGGTTTAGGCTATGCTGCAGCCGTACCACGTATGGTCGATACCTTAATTGGTTGTGCGCTAGCATGGTTTGGCGTGAGTTTTATCTTCCCCGATTGGAAATTCCGCCGTCTATCACGCACGATTCGCCGCTCACTCACCGCGCAATGTGGCTATTTGGCAGAAGTGATTGAACAATATAAAAATGGACGCAACAACGGTTTGAATTATCGTGTCGTGCGCCGTGCTGCTCATAATACCGATGCAGAAGTTGCTTCACTGATTTCAACACTCGCCACCGAACCTGATTTTGACCCCAATCAAAAAGCTCAAGCCTTTGAGTTCTTGTGTCTAAATCACACCTTTATTAGCTATATTGCTGCACTTGGTGCACATCGTGACAAAATTGACGATCAGGAAGTCTTGCAACTGCTCGATCAAGCAATGGACGATATTCAAGGTGCTTTACTGAAAGATGAAACGCCAGATTTAAGCGCACAAAACATGCTGCAAACCATTCGTCAGCGTTTAAGCCAAAACAAAGAAGAAGATCAAAAATCATTGATTATTTTGCAGCAATTATCTTTGATGATGAGTATCTTGCAGCAATTAAGTCGCTTAAAACAAAGTTTAAGCCACGAACATGATCAGGACGCAACTGAACTGGCGTCTTTATAAACAATCCTGCAAACGGTCAGTGCCTACTTATTCGCCCTAAGCTGCACAAGTATTCACCGACCTTAGCATGATTTTGCGACAATATACTCACTGCATGACAGCAATTAATGCTAAACTTTTTATAGTTTTAAATTTGTTAGTTTCACTATGACCGCGAAAAGTTTATACGCCTATACCCTACAGCCTGTGATCTACGAAGTTTCTGAAGAAGAACAACGTCACGCACAACTGGTAATTTGGCGCAGTACCAATAAAATTGGCATGAAAGCATGGATTATTATGGGTGTGATTGTTGCCCTTTCCATTTTAGGCATTCTGCTATTAAAAAATTATTCGACAATTTTCTGCTGGGTTGCCATTGTCTGTGTGGTGCTCTACCTGCTCGTGCGTAAATACGGCTTGGAATGGTACGTTAAGCGAAAAATGAATGAATTTCCTGTTCAAGAAATTAAAGGGATTCGTTTAGGCGTACAGCCGCACGGTATCGTGATGCGTCAGCAAATGGGCGCTCAAGAAGGCGTGGGTGCAATTGGCTGGAAAGATGTGTATGAATGGTACAACACCCCTGAATTTATTTTGATGAACTTCAAAGTAAAAGGTCAGCAAGGTGCTTATATTCTGCCTAAGCGCATGGACAGCAAGAACTTTTCGTTCAACACCATTCGCAAGCATTTGACTGAAGCTGCAGGCGAAGCCAAGCAAATCTAAATATCCCTATTTAAAAATAAACCTCTATCCCCTGTGATGGAGGTTTTTTTTGCTTAAAATTAAAACAATGAACGATAATGAGAATAAATAGCATTTGCATTAACTTCATCTCTGCATTATTCTGCATCACAATTCATACTCAACAACCAACGCTTATGCTGAAGAAAGCCTTTTTCCAAATTCACTGGTTCCTTGGTATTACTGCAGGACTGATCTTGTCACTCATGGGCGTGACAGGTGCGATTTATTCCTACGAACAAGAAATTCTAAAATGGATGAATCCGAACAGTTATCAGGTACAAGTTGAGCAGAAAGCCAAACTAAGCCCTGCAGAAATTTATCAACATTTTCAGCGTACCCAACCTGACTATAAAATTAATAGCATCACCGTTGCAAAAGACCCGGCTGCATCTTCAAGCATCAATATTGCGAAAGAAGGTGCAAAACGTGGACAAAATATCCTGATTAATCCTTACTCGGCAGCAGTGTTGCCTGAAATTCGGGGACGTGAATTTTTCCAGTTTATTCAGCAATTACACCGCAACTTAACCGTAGGGCCTATTGGTAAACAAATTACAGCCGCATGTACCCTCATGTTGTTGTTCTTTGTGTTAAGTGGCATTTACCTACGCTGGCCGAAACGCCATTCATTTAAACAATGGTTTGCGATTAAACCACAACTCAAAGGTCGTAATTTTATTTGGGACTTACATGCCGTAGTGGGCACGTGGGTCGTGATTTTCTATCTAGTTTTGGCATGCACAGGACTGTATTGGTCGTATGAGTGGTGGCGCAATGGCATGTTTAAAGTCATGGGTGTGGAAAGACCACAAGCGCAATTGCAAGCAGATGGACGCAACAAACCTGTAAATTCAAATGCTCAAGCACTTCATCAGGCTGCGCAAACACAAACTGCAGGACGCCGCGCAAACACTACAAAACCAGCCAAGCAGAATACGCTGGATCAGGCACAAATCAATCTGGCATTGACGAAGGCATGGCAACATTTCCCGCAGCAATTGGGGCAGGATTATTCCAGTATCACTTTTAATGTGCCTAAACACGCCAATAGTGAAATTGAAATTAACTTTGTCGATGTCATTCCACAACATGAACGTGCCCGCAATAACGCAACTTTTGATTATCAACAAGCACGTATTACTCAACTTGAATTATATGCAAACAAACAGCTTAATGAAAAAATCATGAGCAGTATGCTACCTGTGCATCGCGGTAGTTTCTTTGGACCTGTTTATCAATTTTTGGCCATGCTTGCTGCCTTGATGATGCCGCTGTTTTTCGTCACAGGCTGGATGCTATATTTAAAACGACGTAAACAAAAGCGTTTGACTCTTGCTGCACGTCAAAACCAAACTCAATTTAAGATTGACCCAAATGCTGAACACTGGCTCATCGTCTATGCTAGCCAAACAGGTACTGCCGAACAATTGGCATGGCGCACTGCAACGAGTCTGCAAGAAGCACATCAGCCTGTCACAGTCAAAGCTCTGCAACATCTCAGCCTTGAAGACCTTAAAAACACCACCCAACTGTTATGTATTGCCAGCACCTATGGCACAGGTGATGCACCCGATTTGACCTCAAGTTTTGTGAAAAAAATCCTACCGCAAACCTGTGACCTGAGTCATTTGCGTTATGCAGTACTGGCTTTAGGTTCACGTGAATATGCAGATCATTACTGCCGTTTTGGACATACGATTGCTGCATGGCTGCAACGTAATCAAGCACATGCCTTGTTCAATACCATTGAAGTAAATAATGCCAATCCTGCAGACATACAGCGTTGGAATCAGGCTTTGGTACAGGTCACACAACTTGACTTACCAAGTATGCATATCGAAAAAACTTTTGATACATGGACCTTACAGCAACGTGACTTGCTAAATCCCAACAGTTTAGGCGCACCCGCCTTCAATATTGAACTGTTAGCACAACATGATGTGCATTGGTCTGCAGGTGATATTGCAGAAATTCAGCCTGAAAACAGCACTGCACGGATTCACGCCTTTTTAAAACAGCATCAACTCGATGCCAATACAATTCTTGCTGATGGTCAGCAAACCTTAGTACAGGCTTTGGCAGATAAAGACCTCACCGCGCCAATTCAGACATTTAAAACTGCGGATGAATTATTGGCACAACTTTCACCCTTGCCTAGTCGTGAATATTCAATTGCCAGTATTCCTTCACAACAGGTTTTAAGACTTGTGGTGCGTCAAAAATTCGATGCTCAAGGCGAGCTTGGCTTAGGTTCAGGTTGGTTAACTGCACATGCTGCACTTGGGCAAAATATCGCATTACGCATTCGCAATAATCCATCTTTCCATTTAATTGATGATGACCGCCCAATTATTTGTATTGGCAACGGTACAGGGCTTGCAGGATTAATGAGCTTATTGCATGCACGTACCCGCCTGAATTACACCCAAAACTGGTTGTTTTTTGGTGAACGTCAGCAAGCGCACGATTACTTTTATCAGCACACCATCGAGGCTTGGCAAAGCACAGGTATGCTACAACGCCTTGATTTGGCCTTTTCCCGTGATCAAGCCGGAAAAGTCTATGTACACCATAAGTTACGCGAACAGGCTGAAGAATTAAAACGCTGGATTGAACAAAATGCCGTGATTTATGTCTGCGGTAGCATTCAAGGCATGGCCAGTGATGTCGACCAAGCCTTAAAAGATATTTTGGGTGAGACTCAACTGGAACAATTACGTCAGCAAGGACGTTATCGCCGAGATGTGTATTAGGATTTGTTGACACTTTTTAAATGGCTTGCGCTGTAGCTCTATAGCTAAAACTTGGCAATTCACCCAAGTTTTATCCATAGCCTCAGCCGAAACATAATTCAGTTGAGGCAAAATTTTTCAGCAGCTTCGGCTATACTGTTTGTACAGCATCACAGTACAATAAAATTATGCAAGGCATGCAAGCAAGTCACGTACAAACACAATTTAGTCTATTTAAAAGAATATTGAGTAGCCTAATTGGATTAATTTTAGTATTGGATGGTGCCTATCTCATCAGCTTAAAGAAAATTCATTTCGGCACCGTTTTACCTGTTTTAATAGGCATGATGCTGCTGTGTTATGCCATTTTCTATACTTGGATTCAAAGCTACTTAAAACAACATACACGCTTAGATTGGCTGTGGAAATTCGGTTGGGGCGTATTTTGGCTGTGGTGCATCAGCCTGCTGATCTTTTTTACTTATATTCATTTCAGTACACAGCAGCAAAATACTGTAACCAACAATGCTAAAGTGGTGATTGTACTCGGCAGTGGCATTGAAAATGGACAACCATCGCCCACGCTCGCCAAACGACTGGATACTGCAGCCGCGTATGCCTTGGAGCATCCTCAAAGTTATTTCATTGTTAGTGGTGGCCCTGCATTTGCGGAACAACTCACTGAAGCACAGGTGATGTCTAATTATTTGCAACAACGTTATGCAATTGCAGCATCACACATTATCTTGGAAACCCAAAGCACCAGTACGGCACTTAATTTGAAAAACAGTCAGCCCTTGCTGCATACATTAGGCACAGATAAAACCCAACCGATTATAATTGTCACCAGCGACTTTCACACACCACGTGCAGCAGCCATTGCCAAACGACAAGGATACACACAGTTCAGCATGCTCAGTGCAACGACACCACTCTATACCCGCTATAACGCATGGTTACGCGAGTATTTTGCTTATATCAGTGGTTGGCTGCTGAATGAGTATTAAAAATAAAATCTAGCAAGCAGATCGCTTAATTCAAACGTATCGAGCGTGGTAAAGGAATTTGCATATCTTTAAAAAATTCAGGTTTTTGCATATACACCTGATACAAATAATTTTTTAGATCAAGCAATAACTTTTCAGGGGCAACCAATACATTCTGCCCTTCTGGGCTTAGATTCATCGAAATATTGGTGGCTTCCTGACGTAAAAATGGAATCACTTTTTCAATAAAATCTTTCAGTGAAATTTCTTCGACTTGATAATTGGCCCAATTGTCTTTAATTAACAGTTTTGCCAGACTTTTATTTTGCCACATTGCAAAAGCACGTTGCCCTGTAGGCGTGGCACAGAGCGCCCAGCCATCTTCATACAATGCAAAAACATGCCCCTGAGACACAATGGTCTCAATAAATTGCTTGTAAATATCTTGTGCATTATAAGTTTGCGTTGCTTGCTTAGATGCAGCTTTACGTTGATAAGGATTTCGCATAAGTCACGGATATTAGTATTATTATTAAATAAAAATTTTAGGCGAATTTATTGCAATACGCAAGTAATATAAGATAAATGAGGATGAAAGGATATGGTGGGCGCTGACGGGATCGAACCGCCGACATTCTGCTTGTAAGGCAGACGCTCTACCAACTGAGCTAAGCGCCCTGAAGATTAAAAAATAACATCGTTATTTTTTATGATGCAAGACAAGCAAAGAACGTCGTCTTGAACTTTGAAATACATTTTTCACATCAGGGAATGAAAAATGGCGCAGCGGACGGGGCTCGAACCCGCGACCCCCGGCGTGACAGGCCGGTATTCTAACCAACTGAACTACCGCTGCAACGGTAATTGCGTAAGCAATTAAGGTCTTTTTTGTATGTATGCCAAGCATAAATACTAAAATATGGTGGGCGCTGACGGGATCGAACCGCCGACATTCTGCTTGTAAGGCAGACGCTCTACCAACTGAGCTAAGCGCCCTGATAAGATCAAAACAATATTTTGTTCTGATTTTGCAAAACTGTCAAACTTTGCATCATTTCAGTTTAAGTCTATCAGGCAACCTAAACTTTTCTTTTGAATGGCGCAGCGGACGGGGCTCGAACCCGCGACCCCCGGCGTGACAGGCCGGTATTCTAACCAACTGAACTACCGCTGCATCGCAAAAGAATCTGGTGGGCGCTGACGGGATCGAACCGCCGACATTCTGCTTGTAAGGCAGACGCTCTACCAACTGAGCTAAGCGCCCTCAAAAGCAATTTATGTAAATGGCGCAGCGGACGGGGCTCGAACCCGCGACCCCCGGCGTGACAGGCCGGTATTCTAACCAACTGAACTACCGCTGCACTTACACAAAGTCACTATTGTGGTACAAACAATGGTTAAAGAATCTTAAGTGGCGCAGCGGACGGGGCTCGAACCCGCGACCCCCGGCGTGACAGGCCGGTATTCTAACCAACTGAACTACCGCTGCACGTAAGAATCTATAACGTAAAGGCTTGGTGGGCGCTGACGGGATCGAACCGCCGACATTCTGCTTGTAAGGCAGACGCTCTACCAACTGAGCTAAGCGCCCTTAACGTCTTTATCGTTTGTGAGGTGCATTATAGAGAATCTTTACCGCCTGTCAAACGCTTTTCGGCTTGTTTTCAGTTTTTTGTGACTGAGTGATTAAAAAATAGGTGATCCGCTATAAAAACAAACAAATTCTGCAAGTTATTTTAGTTTTCAAGCAAAATTAATGTGCTTTTCAACTTGTTAGCGTTGCACTCTACCTGCTCAATGTATTGGTTTTTTATGTTGCGATGAATACAACTTTATTCAATTGACTCGCACCATCAACGCACCATCAACCAAGCAACCCTAAGCTATTTAAATCTAGCTTGTGTTCAGAAATATAAACCAAGGCTTTTTCTGGAATCAGTTCAAACAATTCTAAAATATCGTGGTTACGCATCCGAATACAGCCATGCGATGCAGGAATTCCCATCGGTTCTGTGTCTGGTGTGCCATGTATATAGATATAGCGCTGAAAAGTATCGCAGCCAATGCCTTGATTAAAACCTTCTTGCAAACCACTGAGCCATAAAATGCGGCTTAAAATCCAGTCTCGTTCAGGAAATTGTTCAGCTAAATCTAAATTGTAAATTTCACCTGTCGGTTGACGCGCAATAAATACTGCATTTTCAGGTTCATTTTCACCAAATTTTAAAGCGACTTCATGCCAGCCACGTGGTGTTTTACCACTATTTTCAGTTTCACCAATGCCATTCACACCACTCGAGATGACGTAGAGTTTCTGATGCTTCGGCAAATATAAAGTTTGCTCGGCTAAATCAATCAAAATATCTGCTTGTGTGTATAAAAAAGACATTGCGCTACCCTATTCTTCTTCTTTCGTGGGCGGCTGTGGTTCAGGACGTAACCACAACCAAATACACACCACCAACATGGTGGTATTGGTAAAAATTTTGACCGCAACGGGCGCAGTTGTGAACAGCATGATCACGGCACTAATACTCATCATGATCGTTGCAAACCATTTGGCTTTACGCGGTACAGTACCATTGGCGCGCCAATCTCTGAGTGTACTGCCATATTTAGGATGATTCAGTAACCAGTTGTCCATTTGCGGCCAACCGCGTGACGATGCCCAAGCTGCTAAAATCAAAAAAACTGTAGTAGGCATACCCGGCAACAATGCACCAATAAAGCCAAGGATGACAAAGATCACCACTAAACTTCGCCATAACAAGCTTTGCATACCACTGTCCTAAACTACGAATTGCGGTAGTATAAAGCGTTTTTTAATTTTCCGTTCTCTGTACACGACAAAAATAGATAACTCATTGAAATAATGTCACAATAATTGTTTTCTAACGACGAATACTATGACACATCTCAATGAGTTATATCTTATCTTAAACAAATCTCTAAAATGGAAC
>NZ_VOYG01000024.1:0-24806 GCF_013420785.1 Acinetobacter sp. YH01011 | reverse complement strand
CAAACTCTTCAGTTAAAATCATTTTGAAGTTTTAATCTAAACTTCCAAATCTGGCTCATCAATTTTCTGACTTAAATTTCGCTCAAATAAACTTCGAGTAATTTAAACCAATCAATCAATGAAATATTTTCGATCAATCAATCAGTAAAAATCCACACAAGTTGTTCTTCATAATCTCTTAATGATCTTCTCGATGCTTCGTCAGCATCAAGCTAGGTCGGCTATATTACGCTTTATTTCCATAAAGTCAACATGCAATGTTGATTTTATTTTCAAACCCATCTACTCAAAACAAACTCAATTAATCTTAAATCAATCAACCAAGCTATTGTTTTTCAACAAGTTTTTATCAACATCGCCGCCGATGGATGTGTATTATAGGCCAAATATTTTGCCATGCAAGGCTTTTTGTAAAAGAAATATATCGAGTGTTTATTTTATAAACCCCAAAACAGATAAGCCACTGTTTTATCTCATAAATTTATTTTAATAAAAATCTGCGCAATTCTTCAAAATACAATCACAAGATTTAATCTATTGTTTTATATGAAATTATTCTAATAAAAAAGTAAAAAGCAGAGCCTAAGCCCTGCTTTTGGTTTAAATAAAGTTCAAATTAGAACTTCATACTGATACGCGCCCAATAGTTACGGCCAATATTGTTAAATTGCTCATTCGCAGCAAAACCCAAACCCGCATTACCCATTTTGTTTAGATGCTCGGTATAAGTTTTATCCAGTACGTTATCAATACCCACAGACACATCAACACTTTTATTGAGGTTATAGCTGCCGTTTAAAGACAATACGCCAAAGCCACTGCTTTCTTTCACATCATAGCCCACGATATTACCTTCACGTTCGCTAATACGACTTTGACCATCAACAACACGTAATAATGCACCTAAAGTATATTTATCCTGAACATAGCGCAGGTTTAAACGCCCTTCCAAAGGTGAAATTTGTGGCAACGGCGTATTGTCCGTAGTGTTTTCACCCCACGCATACATGGCACTCACATCAGCCTGTAAAGCATCGGTAAATTGATAAGCAATACCAACTTCTGCACCTGCAATCGTTGCATCCACATTGCGAGTATGCGCCTCTAAAGGATTTTCTTTACTCTGAGGCTTGTTTTCATCTCTCAGTTTGTAATTCGTCAAAATATAATCATTAATTAAACCTGCATAAGCCGATGCCCAAGAGCTGAATGCACCATGTTCATGTTGATAGCCAAAGTCCAATTGAAGGGTTTTTTCAGTATCAATGTGATTAAACGTATTTTTATTTCCGTTACCCGACAGAGGACTAAACAATTCCCAATAATCAGGCATACGCTCTACATAGCCCAAACCGACATAAGTTTTAGCATCATGGTGCGGATGTTGATTTTCCAAACGAATAAAGCCACTTGGCAAAGTTTCTTTACGTTGTTGAGCTGTTTGCACTGCATCAACTTCGACCTGATCAACACGTACACCTGTAACTAATTTATTTTCATCATTGAGTTGATAACTCAATTCACCAAAACCGCCATAAGATTGAAATTCCATATCGGTTGTTACAGGGAAGTTCATTTTCGGCATTGTGGCTGAATACATGCCTTTACCATGTTTATTCTGTTGACTATCAATACCTGTAATAAACTGCAGCTTATCCCACTCATGCGTTACAGCCATCCGTGCATTTAAAGTACGGCGTGTCACATTCATTGCAGATTTAGCTTCCACCCACTCTTTTGTCATGTGATGTTGTGCCATACCTACTTTACGCAGACTATAGTTATCCATCACGTGATCGTTAAAGCTATAGTTCACCTGTGCTTCAATTTTCTTAATCACATCGGTGATATTTTTCTTTTCCACACGTAAACCTAAACTTTCGCGGTCAAATTCAGCACCATCCATTGTACGGCCCGCATAAACCACTTCAGCATCACCACGACCACCTGTCAGTTCTAGCCAAGTGTTTTCATCGGGTGTCCAACCTAAAGCGAGATCAGCATTCCAACGCTCCCAATCCGAAGGAACAGTTGTACCATTACCATCTTTATAGCTATCTGCTACAGAACGGTTGGCGTTTAAACGGATGTATTTATGCTCATCACCCGCAGCCGCTTCAACATTATGATCTAAACGGCCAAATGACCCCATCAAGACACTGGCTTGGCCACGATAGTTTTGACCTTCACCAAATTGCTCAGGCTTACGCTCAAACAATACCGTTGCTGCCGAACCTGTGTTGGCATATTGCACCGTTTGCGGGCCTTTAATGACGGTAATTTCATCAAAACTTTCTGGTGAAATATAAGAGGTTGGTGAATCCATACGACTCGGGCATGCACCCAAGTTTTCAGAACCATCGGTTAAAATTTTAATACGTGAACCAAACATGCCGCGGAAGGTCACATCGCCATTGGTACCCGCACCACTGTTGACAGCACTAAAGCCGACGATGCTTTGCAAATAGTCTGCACCATCTGTGGCTGGAATCGGCTGAATGGGTTGTTTTGGATTAGCACGAACCACCAAACCATTGGCATCATTGCCCTGTTGTGCGGTTGCAACAATAGGCGCAAGACTATGCGTATTCGCAGACAGCATACTTTGATCGGCAAACGCACTTGCTGAATAGCAGGCAACACAAACTGCAGCCGCAATGGGCTGTAATAAAAATTTAGGCTGAGCCATTTTATTTCTCACTTCAAAACATAAATACAGTTAGGGTCAAAGCAGACCCGAAAAACATTGAATTTATGCAAAGTGAGGTGGAGCACGTCCCTGCGGAAGTAAAAAGAGTTGCTGAAGTGCAAACCAAACGTGTTGAAAACGTTTTTGGAAAGCCAAAAGACGTACCTGAATGCGATCAAGCACCTCTTTAAGCTCTAATTCAGGTGGCAAGACCAAGTTGCCATAGACCGTACAATACTGACATTGATGTGAAGCATCGTGATGATGATGTTCATGCTGTACGGTCAGTTGCTGATCATCGGTCTGTGATGTAGATGAATGTGCAGTATGCGAAGAATTTGTATGCACGGCGTGGGCTTGTGGCAACAAAAGTGCACGCGTGATGGTTTCACAGACTGGCGCAACTTGATATTGCTCAGGCAGCAAAGGCTGTAAAAATACAGCAATCTGTAAAAAAACTGCGATAAATGAAAGCAGTAAGCCACTACGCAACAACAAAAACATCTATCCTGAATTTGTGTGGCGCAAGTATAACAAAGCCCAATCGAAATTGGGCTGATTTTTATGCTTTGGTCTAAACATGGACAACTAGATGGTTGTTTGTTTTAACGCTTCACAGCAACTTTTTCTTTCTGACGCTGGCGCACTACTTTTTCCACTTTTTCACGGGCACGCTGTCTTTTGAGTGGTGATAAATAATCGACAAATAATTTCCCATTTAAGTGATCCATTTCATGTTGGATACAAACAGCGAGAAGTTGATCTGCTTCTAGCTCAAAGGTTTGACCCTCAAGGTTAATCGCTTCAATTTTTACACGTGACGGACGCTCAACTTTGTCGTATATTTGAGGCACTGACAAACACCCTTCTTCATACGGTTGGGTCTCTTCAGTCAATGGGGTAACTTTGGGGTTAATGAAGACCATGGGTTGATCTTTATTTTCAGATAAATCCATGACAATCAGCTGAATATGATGATCTACCTGTGTCGCAGCTAGACCAATTCCTGGTGCGGCATACATAGTTTCAAACATATCTGCAGCAAGCTGACGAATTTCGTCGGTCACTTCTTCAACTGGTTTGGCAATGGTACGCAAACGGGGATCCGGGAAACTTAAAATAGGTAATAAGGCCATGGGACATCCTCACTTATGCCATTGATCAAAAAACCGAATGAAGGAATGCTTCATCAAAAAAATGTGTGTAAGATCGTTATTATAACGCAACTACATACATAATTTTAGGAATTATGATAATGAAAAAGGTTTTGACAGACACATCCTCTTTTCGTGTCTTGGGGTTTAAAAAGCAAGTTTTAGCACTCGCAGTATGTCTCACAGTGGGACTTGGTGCGATCAGTGTGGCTGAAGCAGCACCTGCACGAAACATCAATCCGCCTGCCTTAAAAGCCAGCGCACCAAATGTGTATGTGGTAAAAAAAGGCGATACCTTATGGGATATTTCCAAAAAATTCCTGAACAATCCATTACGTTGGCCTGAAATTTGGGCAAGTAACCGTCACGTAAAAAATCCACACTGGATTTTCCCAGGTGACCGTTTGTTGATGTGTACCTACGAAGGTCGCCCTATTATTGGTAAAGATGAAGGCGATGGCTGTGAAGGCATTATTCGTCGTTATGCAGGCAAGAGCACCAATTTACAGCCGCAAATTCGCGTGGAGTCTTTAAATAATACCATTCCTGTGATTCCACTTGACTACATCAAACACTGGTTAGAGCGCAGCAGCATTATTGCCGCAGATGCGTTACAAGGCACACCATATATTTTAGGTACTTCTGATCAACGTGTTTTAGCTGCTAAAGGTCAAAGTGTGTATGCACGTGGAGCAGGTCTGGAAGTAGGTCAACGCTACGGTGTATATCGTGAAGGCGAACCGTACATGCTGACCGATGCCAATGGTCAAAAATTCAATGCAGGCATTGAACTCACTCAAGTTGCTGCAGGTATTGCAGTACGTGGTGAAAATGACATCACCACACTTGAATTGACCGATACCTACAATGCTGAAGTGCGTCGTGGTGATCGCGTCTTACCAATTTATGACCCAATGCTGCCAACCTTGTTCTACCCAACGCATGCTGAAAATGTCAGCACAGGTGGTCAGGTGCTACGTGTGATGGGTTCGATTGGTACTGCAGCAAAACACAGTGTTGTGGCAATTGATCGCGGTACATTACATGGCGTGCAATCTGGTCATGTGTTTAGCGTAGCGCAAAAAGGCGAAGTGGTCACCGACCCGAAAACCAAAGAACGTGTTCAGCTTCCAGGCGAACGTATTGGCAATATCATGGTCTTCAAGAGCTTTGACCACATTAGCTATGCCTATGTTTTAGACAGTGAATTACCAATTAAAGTCGGTGCGAGCTTACAAGCACCACGAATGGACGACTAAAACGGTTTAAGATGGTGATGTTGAATTCATTCAGCCCACAGCAAATCAACTACATTTTGTTGTGGTATTTGGTTCAACATTCACTGTCTAGTTTTTCCAAACTCGTACAACATTATGGTTCCGTGGCTGCCGCAGTGCAGCCCGAACACCTCCTCACATGGTCAGATGTGCGCATTCATGCCAACCATCTACAACGCGCCAAAGAATATCTCAGCCCAACAGGGCAACTCGCCTTTGAACAATGTCTGAATCAACTGCAACAGCAGTGCGATTTTGTTTTAACGTTGGATGATGCTGACTATCCGAATCAGTTACGTCCCTATGCCAATAAGCCACCCATTTTATTTGGACAAGGCAATGCACAGGCTTTGTTGCAAGCGCAAATTGCGATTGTTGGCAGTCGCAAAGCCAGCCCGCATGGTCGGCAAGTGGCTTATGATTTTGCTTATTATTTAAGTGAACAAGGATTCTTTATCAATAGTGGTTTGGCACAAGGTATTGATGAAGCCGCACATCAAGGTGCTTTGCAACATCAACGTACCATTGCAGTCATGGGCACAGGTTTGGACAGCACTTATCCAAGTGCACATCACAGCCTGCGCCAAAAAATTGTAGAATCTGGTGGTGCCGTGATTACGGAGTTTTTACCACAGACTAAGCCCTTACAGCAACATTTTCCACGACGTAACCGTATTGTCAGTGGACTAAGTTTAGGCGTGATTGTTGCTGAAGCCAGTTTAAATAGTGGCTCGCTGATTACCGCGAAACTGGCAGCAGAGCAAGGCAAATTAATTTTTGCCATTCCAGGACATATTTACAGTGAATTTCATCAAGGTTGCCACCAATTGATTCGTGAAGGTGCAATTTTAGTGGATCATCCTGAACAAGTGATTGAAGATTTAGCCCTACCCACCCAATGGCAATATCAACAAAACCAAATAGCATCAAGCCAAAATCAGACTACAGCAGCTTCAACAAAAGCAAAATTATCTACACCACCGACTGAAGCAATACTTCAAACCACCACAACAAAAACAGCAGATACAAGTACACCGCATATTCCCGAGCATTTATTGGCACTGTATCAACAACTGGATTGGGTCGGACAAAGCATCGATCACTTGGCACAGCAACTGAATTTAGATATTGCCACACTCACCAGCGCATTAATGGAACTGGAACTCATGGGCTTCTGTTTACAACAATCAGGTTTATATCTGCGTTGTCGTCCACTCAAATAAGGTTCACAATAAGCGCCTATTTCACGTTTCTGTTTAGGTAAAACTCCCATGATTACAACTTCTGTCACCGAAGCCGCTGCATGTCTACAACAAGGACAGGTACTGGCCTATCCTACAGAGGCGGTTTGGGGATTGGGATGTGATCCATATAATCAACAGGCATTTTTGGAAATTTTGCGTCTGAAACAGCGTCCGATTGAAAAAGGTGTGATTTTACTGGCAGGACATCTGTCACAAGTAGAGCATTTACTGCAGGATTTAAGCCCCGAAATGCGAGATCGCGTAATTGCGTCATGGACGAATACTTATCCCACAGATCGAGCAACCACCTGGCTATTACCCAGCACAGCCGCAATTCCAGAGTGGATTACAGGTCAACACCCCAAAGTAGCGGTGCGCGTAACCAATCATCCTTTATGTATGGCGTTATGCCATGCCTTTGATGGCTTTATTGTATCGACCAGTGCCAATCCTGCGGGACTTGCCCCTGCACGCTCTTTGCAAGAGACAACGCAATATTTCCATCAACAATTGCACTACTTAAATGGTGATTTGGGTTTAAGCCAGCAACCTAGCCGTATTTTAGATGCAGAGAGTGGGGCAGTGATTCGCGCCTAGCTTTAGACAAATTTTAGTTGACATCCTCCCCGACCTAAAGGACGGAGATTCCTACTGCTAGACGCTCATGCCCGAGCGCAAGAATATTCAGTGCGGAATTTACATCCCGATCATGGAGCGTACCGCACTCCACACACTGCCATTCTCTTATTCCAAGTCCTGCTCTACCTTCCGGACTACTGGAGCGTGAGCCACAGCACGAACAAATTTGGGTGGTATAGGCTTCATTGACTTCTTCATAACATACCCCTGCGTTCTCGCATTTATACTTGAGCATGGTTCTTAGTGTTGTCCAACTGGCATCTAGCACTGATTTAGCCAATCTGGTTTGTGCTAATGCTTTGGCATTCACATTGCCAATGAAGATGGCTGCATGTTCATTCACCAGTTTTCGGCTGAATTGATGCAGCATGTTTTGTCTTACATTTTTAATCTTGGCATGGATGGCTTTGACACGTTTCTTATTTTTTGCACGTTGAGCAATACCAAGTTTTTGTTCATATTGCCGATAGATTTGAGGTGCTTTAAGTTTTACGCCATCTGAACAAGTCGCTAAATCTTTTAAACCTAAATCTATGCCAATTGAGGTTTTAGCGTTGTTTTTTCTATTTTGACTGCATCAACTACAAGACAAACATACCAACGTCCACGACTATCTTCTACGAATGTGCCTGTTTTGATATTGTATTGACTTAATCCGTAACTATCCCATAGTTTAAATTGATGCTTGCCATATTCAACATAGCCATCAGCATATTTGATTGCAACCTTTTTAAACGGTATCCAACCCAGTGAACGTCTAGCTGATTGTTTATTACTGACACGCCATTTTAGTTTTGCTTTTTTGAACTGCTTGCGTCTTGTGACCAATTCTTCTGTCACTGCCTGAATAGTTTGACTGTGCAAGTTGCATTCTTTCGATGTGCCTTTCGTGTATTTTGCAAGGTCGTATGCTGAAAAGAATTGTTGTTTTTGTTGTAGGTGTTTGAAACACAAATCATTGACATAATTCCAGACGAAATTGACTTCGGTCGCTAGTTGGTTTAGTACCTTGCAATGTTTGTCTTTTATGCGTAATTTGAGTGTCTTCATCCAATTATTTTAACAGTATTTTTCTTAATAGTGACTATAGTACAAGTATTTAAAACGACATTTCGTGTCGTTCATATGGTTTACTCCAGTCGCTTATATCCTCGTGCTGAACCACGAGGTTTTTCGCTCCAGTGGATAAAAAAAAGCTCAACCATATAGGGATGGTTGAGCATAAAAAGGATGTGTATAAAAGCACATCCAGAGGGTTTGAAAATCTTGCTGCAAATGATATTTCACTGATTATTGAATACAGTGGATCGTTTTCAGTACGTGAATTATGGAGTAATTTAGTCGACTATACAAATAGATTTTTCCTATTAATCCAAGACAAATATTCAATGAAAGATTCATCTTTTTTTCTTAACAATTTAAATTATCTTACTATTTTTACAATTATTTTAGAAAAATTAAAAAAACTGTCATAATTCATAACACTCAATACTGTATAAATTTTGAATAAAAGGCATTTTAAATACACCTTTATGTGATCAAAAAAACACCAATTAAACTCAACTTTTTGCTTGAATGTGTACGCGTGCTTTCATTTGTGCCAACACAATACCCGTTAAAATAATCAATCCACCGATACTGTGATAACTCCCCCACACTTCTGCCAACCAAAAATATGCAATGATAGCCGTGAAAACAGGCATCAAATTCATAAAAATACTGGTGCGATTTGGCCCTAAATATTGAACGGCCAACATCCATACCAAAGGTGCAATAATTGAAGGAAATATACCTGCATACAGCACACTTAAACCATTTTGGCTATTTAAATGATCCAAGCCGAACCACAAAATAAATGGCAGATGGTAAAGTAAGGCGAATATAATTTGCACATAAAGACTCAGCATGAGCGGCAATTTTAAATTCCATTTCTTTAAAAACACCCCATAAAAGGCGTAAAAAAATACCGCCAAAACCATGAGCATATCGCCCGCATGTCCTGTCAGCTGACTGAGTTGACGCAAATCTCCTTGTGCAATCACATACAACAAACCCGAAAATGAAATAATGCAGCCCAAAACCGCAAATCGTGTCGGAATGTCTTTTAAGATCAGCAATGAAACCAAAACCGTAAACATGGGAATAAACGCATTAATAATGCCCATATTGGTTGCAGTGGTGTAATTGGCTGCGGTATAGCTTAGACCTTGATACAGCACCAAACCAAAAGCACTAAGCACTGCCAACTGTTTCAAATGTGGACGAATCAACTCACGCTGCTGCCAAACTTTGGGCAATATCCACGGGGTTAAAATCAGAAAAGCAATCAACCAGCGATAAAAACTGATACTGACGGGTGAAATATACTCCGCCACATACCTCGTTACTGCAATATTTAAAGACCAAATCAATACCGCAATCAATGGCAATAAAATTGCCCAAAATACGCCTTTATCTGACCGTATCATGTATTCATCATCCTTGTTGTACCAAACAGCATACCTGCTGTGAAACCCTTTTCTATAACTGACTTGTGATGCAAAGTGCTAAAAACCCAGTGTCTATTTATGGCACTTTTCGCTCGATTTATCCATCAATAAAATAAAATGCAGATACGAATTACATTTTTCTGCGCAATATCACGGCTATGCGGGATTCCATCAGTGTCGTAAATTTCTTTGCTATAAAACTTGCTGTACCCAAAAATTACAGTTACAACAGTAGCGGTAAAATACAGATTCTAGGAAGCAACTATGCGCACTTCAGTTTATGACATTGCAGTAAAAACCAATCAGGGTACGGAAACCACATTAAATCAATATGCAGGAAAAGTGTTGTTGATCGTGAACGTGGCATCAAAATGTGGCTTAACCCCGCAATACGAAGGCTTACAGCAACTCTACGCAGCAAAACAGGCACAAGGCTTAGAAATTTTAGCCTTTCCATCGAATGATTTCTTGGCACAAGAACCGGGCAGCGATACAGAAATTCAGGAATTTTGCTCACTGAATTATCAGGTGAGTTTTCCATTGTTTGCTAAAATTCCAGTCGTGGGTGCAGAAAAACATCCTCTCTACACGGCTTTAACGCAAGCAATTCCTGAACGTATTGGTGAAGGCCCATGGTGGAAAGATTTGGTTGATTACGGCTTAACCCCAAATGAACCACCTGAAGTATTGTGGAACTTTGAAAAGTTTTTGGTGAATAAACAAGGTGAAGTGGTGGCGCGTTTTGCCCCAGATTTAACCGCAGATGACCCGCGCATTGTAGAAGCGATTGAGGCTGAATTGGCTAAATAATTTTTTATTCAGCAAGTTAAAGAGTTCTTTCATAAATTCTCTTTAAATCAATAATTCAGCTCCCTCATCCTCTTGCGAAATATATTCCTCATCCTGAGCCATATATGGCGCAAGAGAAGGGACTATCAATATCAATTCGACTCAATTACTTATGATCATTTTTCTTTTATGAAAGAAGTGTAATTCATAGGAGTTTCTTTAAAACTCCTATTTTTTTTTGATTTAGACAAAAAAATTAAGATTTGTTATTGCTTTGCAACAATCTGTTTTTTATTCATATTTTCGTTTTATATTCATTCTCAATGAGTACCAAAAATCACATGAATATGAAAAATGTATCTTCGAAGACACTACTTCCGTTTGCACTATTGAGTTCTGCCTTGCTACTCAGCGCCTGTGATCAAATGAACACGCCGCAAACGCAAACAACTAATCAAGATGATTCCAGCGCATCATCCAACAGCAATACAAACCCAACCAACGCTCCATTAAGCAGTGGCAATATGTTCTATATTGTGCGCGATGTGGCTGATCTACAGCTCAAAGCAGGTCAATATGTCGAACAACTGAATCAAACCAAGTCTGAATTGCAAACCGCTGTAGATGCGCAAGATCCACAACAATTACAAATTGCAGCGACTCAATTACAACAGCAGTTACAAGGCTTCAATCAAACACTAAGCAGCCTAGACTTAAAAACACAGGAAATTGATACCATCCGTCAAAACTTATTGGCTGCCAATCAGCAAGTTTTGGCTTCACCATTTTTAAATGGACAAGTCGATTTAAGCAAAGTGGACTTTAAGAAACTGGAACAGCAAATGGGGAGTATTCAAGCTGAAATGCTAAAACTGGCGGGGATGATTTTACAAGGTGAGTCAAATCAGCCTACTGAAACTACCAATACAGCATCTTAAGCAAAGATAAGGCTTCAATTCCAAACAGCATAAAAAAAGCCACTCTTTCGAGTGGCTTTTTTCAATCTTAAACCGACAATTAAAGTGCGCGGTTTTTGATTTTGCGGATGGTTTCCAACTGTGCAGCAGTTTCTGCCAAAGCAGCCAAAGCAGCAGCAGAGTCCAAATCGCTCTTTTGATTTGCCAACAATTGTTCAGCGTGTTTACGCGCTTCAATAATTGCCGCTTCATCTAAGTTTTCTGCACGAACTGCAGTATCTGCAAGAATCGTAACAACATGCGGTTGAACTTCTAGAACGCCACCAGATACATAGATTAATTCTTCTGTACCATTTTCCAGCAGAACGCGGATTGCACCCGGCTGAAGCAAAGTTACCAGTGGTGCGTGACCCGGCATAATACCGAGTTCACCGCCAGCACCTTTTGCAATTAGCATAGTCACAGTGCCCGAGTACAAAGACTCTTTTACACTTACAACATCACATTGCATAGTCGCCATGAGAATCTCCTAAATTAGAGCTGCTAATTAAAGTTTCTCGGCTTTAGCAATCACTTCGTCAATACCACCAACCATATAGAACGCTTGTTCTGGGATATGATCGTATTCACCAGCTAGAAGACCTTTAAAGCCACGAATTGTATCTTTAAGCGGTACAAGTTTACCAGGCGCGCCAGTAAATACTTCAGCTACGTGGAACGGTTGAGAGAAGAAACGTTGGATCTTACGTGCACGGTATACAGTAAGTTTGTCTTCTTCTGACAATTCGTCCATACCAAGAATTGCGATAATGTCTTTCAATTCTTTATAACGTTGAAGAACGTTTTGAACTGAACGAGCAATTTCGTAATGCTCAGTACCAACAACTAATGGATCTAACTGACGTGAAGTTGAGTCTAGTGGATCGATCGCAGGGTAAATACCTTGAGATGCAATATCACGGCTCAATACTACAGTTGCGTCTAAGTGCGCGAACGTTGTAGCAGGTGATGGGTCAGTCAAGTCATCGGCAGGTACGTATACAGCTTGAATAGATGTAATCGAACCAGACTTAGTTGAAGTAATACGTTCTTGAAGAACACCCATCTCTTCTGCAAGTGTAGGCTGATAACCTACTGCAGATGGCATACGACCTAGAAGTGCTGATACTTCAGTACCTGCTAGTGTATAACGGTAGATGTTGTCTACGAACAATAATACGTCACGACCTTTACCGTTCTCATCTTTTTGATCACGGAAGTACTCAGCCATAGTCAAACCAGTTAACGCTACGCGTAAACGGTTACCAGGCGGCTCGTTCATCTGACCGTAGACCATTGCTACTTTGTCAAGAACGTTAGAGTCTTTCATTTCGTGATAGAAGTCGTTACCTTCACGAGTACGCTCACCAACACCAGCGAATACAGATAAACCTGAGTGCGCTTTAGCGATGTTGTTGATCAACTCCATCATATTTACGGTTTTACCAACACCCGCACCACCGAACAGACCAACTTTACCACCTTTCGCGAACGGGCAAAGTAAGTCAATGACTTTAATACCAGTTTCTAAAAGGTCAGTAGAAGCCGCTTGTTCTGCATAAGAAGGCGCTTGACGGTGAATTGGTAAACGCTCTTCAGTTGCAACTGGACCAGCTTCGTCGATAGGGCGACCAAGAACGTCCATGATACGACCAAGTGTCGCTGTACCTACTGGTACAGAGATTGGCGCGTTAGTGTTAGTTACGTTCAAACCACGCTTAAGGCCTTCAGTAGAACCCATTGCAATAGTACGAACTACGCCATCACCAAGTTGTTGCTGAACTTCTAATGTAGTTTCAGTACCGTCAACTTGGAGAGCGTCATAGATCTTAGGAACGCTGTTGCGTTCAAACTCGACGTCGATAACCGCGCCGATGATCTGAATGATACGACCGCCACTCATTGCTGTCTCCTCAATTCAAACTAATAATGTTAAACGGCAGCGGCACCACCAACGATTTCAGAAATTTCCTGAGTAATCGCGGCTTGACGCAGCTTGTTATAAATAAGTTGTAGGCTCTTGATCAGTTCACCTGCGTTATCTGTTGCAGCTTTCATTGCAACCATACGCGCAGACTGTTCACATGCGATGTTTTCAATCACACCTTGATAAACCATAGACTCGATGTAACGAACCAATAAACCATTTAACAGCTCTTCAGCTTCTGGTTCATAGATATAATCCCAACCGTATTGACGGTTAAGAGTCTTGTTTTCTTCAGCAGATGCTAAAGGAACAAGTTGTTCGATTTTCTGATCTTGAGTCATGGCATTGACAAAGCCGTTTGACACGAGGTAAATGCGATCTAACTCGCCTTTATCGTACGCATCTAACATCACTTGCACAGAGCCAGATAACTGTTCAAGACTTGGCGCGTCACCTACGTTTGTAGTTGCACCAAGCACTTTACCGCCGTAGTTTTTAAAAAACGAAACCGCTTTTTGACCAATTAAAGCAAACTGAACTTCAATTGACTGCTCTTGTTGTTGCTGTACATGCTTTACAACTTTCTTGAACAAGTTAATGTTCAAGCCACCTGCCAAACCACGATCTGAAGACACGATGATATAACCAACGCGTTTTACAGGGCGTTCAATCATATAACGGTGTTTGTATTCAGGGTTCGCCTGTACCAAATGAGCAATTACACGGTGCATATTTTCGGCATACGGACGGCCTTGAGCCATGCGCTCTTGCGCACGACGCATCTTAGAAGCAGCAACCATTTGCATCGCGCGAGTAATCTTTTGCGTGCTCTTGATACTAGCAACTTTGGCGCGAATTTCTTTTAAATTTGCCATACGCTTAACCTAGTATTCGAAAGCCCTTTCAGGCTTCCGAAGGTTGATTCCGTGAACCAAACCCCTAACTAGCCAATGCTAAATTAGTAAGTTTGAGTCGCTTTAAAGCTTTCAATACCTGCTTTGATTGCAGCTTCGATGTCTTTGTTGAAATCACCAGTTTCATCGATTTGTTGCATTAACGCAGCATGTTCTGAACGGAAGTAAGAAATTAACGCAGCATCAAAGTCTACGATTTTCTTCACTTCTACGTCAGCCATGTAGCCTTCGTTAGATGCATAAACTGAAACAGCTTGGTCAGCAATTGAGTATGGCGCATATTGTTTCTGCTTCATTAACTCAGTTACACGTTGACCATGTTCAAGTTGCTTACGAGTTGCTTCGTCAAGGTCAGAAGCGAACTGAGCAAACGCTGCCAATTCACGGTATTGCGCCAAAGCGGTACGGATACCACCAGACAATTTTTTGATGATCTTAGTTTGAGCAGAACCACCAACACGCGATACAGAAATACCCGCGTTCACAGCAGGACGGATACCCGCGTTGAATAATGATGTTTCTAAGAAGATCTGACCATCTGTAATCGAAATTACGTTGGTTGGTACGAATGCAGATACGTCACCTGCTTGAGTTTCAATAATCGGCAATGCAGTTAAAGAACCAGTTTGACCTTTAACTTCACCGTTAGTGAATTTCTCAACGTAGTCAGCAGATACACGAGAAGCACGCTCAAGTAGACGCGAGTGTAGATAGAACACGTCACCTGGATACGCTTCACGACCTGGTGGACGACGTAAAAGCAATGAAATTTGACGATACGCAACAGCTTGCTTAGACAAGTCATCATAAATGATTAACGCGTCTTCACCACGGTCACGGTAGTATTCACCCATTGTACAACCAGAGTACGGAGCTAAATACAGCATTGCTGCTGGATCAGATGCACCTGCTGCGACAACAGTGGTATACGCCATAGCGCCAGTTTCTTCTAGCTTACGTACTACGTTTGCGATAGTCGATTGTTTTTGACCAATTGCTACGTATACACACTTAATGCCAGAGTTTTTCTGAGCGATGATCGCATCGATCGCCATTGCTGTTTTACCAGTTTGACGGTCACCAATGATCAACTCACGTTGACCACGGCCTACAGGGATCATGGTATCAACTGATTTATAACCAGTTTGAACAGGTTGATCCACTGATTGACGCCAAATTACGCCTGGTGCTACTTTTTCTACAGCATCAGTTAATTTTGCATCAATAGGGCCTTTACCATCAATTGGGTTACCCAAAGCATCTACCACACGGCCTAAAAGTTCTGGACCAACCGGAACTTCTAATACACGACCTGTGCAACGTGCTTTTTGACCTTCTTGAAGGCTTAAGTAGTTACCTAAAACAACGACGCCCACTGAATCCTGTTCTAGGTTCAGTGCCATACCAAATAAGCCGCCGTCGAATTCGATCATTTCACCGTACATTGCATCAGCAAGGCCGTGAATGCGCACAATACCGTCGGATACCATAACAATGGTACCTTCGTTTTTAGCGGTCGCGCTGGTGTCCAGATCGCCGATACGCTGTTTAATGAGCGCACTGATCTCGGATGGATTCAGTTGTTGCATTGCGCTATACCTCAATCTTTTATTAGTTCAGTCTTCGCAATTAAGCTAAAAGACGTGTCCGCATTTTTTCAAGCTTGTTAAGCGCAGAATCATCTATCACTTGGTCGCCTGCACGAATAACCACACCCGCAATTAACGCTGGGTTCACTTCTACAGAAACATTTACTGCCGCAGCGAAACGTTTTTCTAACGCTTGAGCAAGAATTTGTTCTTGTACAGAAGTCAATGGGAATGCTGATTCAATCACAACATCCACAGTATTGTTATTCTGTGATTTGAGCTGTTCGTATTCTGCTTGAATTTCAGGAAGCAAAGCCAAACGGTTGTTTTCAGCAAGCAATGTCAAAAAGTTTGACACTGCTGCAGTTTGGTCTTCACCTAAAACTTTGGCAAAAATACTCACCTGCTCAGCAGGCGTAAGCTCAGGGCGATTTAAGTAAGCTGAAAATGCTTCGTCTTGCACCGCAGCACTGAGCAAGTTAAGTGCTGTTGACCAATTGTCAGTTGCACCTTGCTCAGAAGCGTAAGCAAATGCTGCTTTAGCGTATGGGCGTGCCAACGTCAAGAGTTCAGCCATAATCTGCCTCTCTCTTAAAGTTTAGCAGCCAGCTGAGTCAGCATGGCATTGTGAGCTTCTGCGTCAACTTGCTGGCTAAGAATTTTCTCTGCACCAGTTACTGCAAGCGCAGCTACTTGTTGACGTAATTCTTCGCGAGCAGAATTGATTTCTGTATCAACAGCTTCTTTCGCTTGTTGACGAATACGCTCACCTTCAGCAGATGCTTGGGTACGCGCTTCTTCTACCAATTGTGCTGCACGACGATTCGCTTGTTCGATCAATTGAGCCGCTTGTGCTTTAGCTGCATCTAATTCAGCTTTCACTTGAGCTTGCGCATCGGCAAGATCAGCTTTGGCTTTCTCAGCTGCATTTAAGCCGTCAGCAATACGACGCTGACGCTCACTAATCGCATTGATTAGTGGTGGCCATACAAACTTCATGCAGAATGCGACGAAAATCGCAAATGCAATCGCTTGGCCAAACAATGTGAGGTTGATATTCATTGCAAATTCCTCAAATAGTGAATTTCGGAATTAAGCTGATTAACCTACAAATGGATTAGCGAAGATGAAGAACAAGCCAATACCAACACCGATCATAGGCACAGCATCAAGAAGACCTGCGATTAAGAACATACGAGTTTGAAGTTGTGGAGCCAATTCTGGTTGACGAGCAACAGCTTCAAGGAAGCGACCGCCTAAAAGACCAAAACCAATCGCAGTACCTAAAGCACCGAAAGCGATCAAGATAGCAGATGCAATTGCAACTAGACCTAAAGTGAGTTCCATGATAATTCCTCAGAGGTTAGGTTTTATACCAAATTAAGTTAAAAAATTGTGTGCCCAACCGCCCGATGACAGTTAGGCCATACCATTAATGCTTTTCGCTTGCCATGCTCATGTACACGATAGTCAACATCATGAAAATGAATGCTTGTAGCGTAATAATCAAAATGTGGAAAATCGCCCAAGGCACAGACAATGCCCACTGGATCCAGAACGGTAATAACGCGATAAGAATGAAGATTAACTCTCCCGCATACATGTTACCGAACAGTCGTAGAGCCAATGAAACTGGTCGCGCCAAGAAAGTAGTCAATTCCAACAATAAGTTGAATGGAATTAAAAGCACTTTAGCAACTGGATTACTTGGGTTGAATGGGTTAAGTGCCAACTCACCAACGAAGCCGCCAACACCTTTCTCACGAATACTATAGAAAATAATTAAGAAGAATACAGAAATAGACATACCTAAGGTAATGTTTGGATCTGTAGTCGGAACAATTTTAAAGTAAACCTGATGAGGGTCCACACCCAGCATAGATGCAATCGCCTGTTGAGCTACATAAGGAATAAAGTCAACAGGGATCAAATCCATCAAGTTCATGAGGAAAATCCACACGAAAATGGTTAATGCTAAGGGTGCAATTAATCGAGACTTCCCATGGAAGGTATCACGTACACTTGAATCCACAAACTCGATAATCACTTCAATTACTGACTGGAATTTACCAGGCACGCCTGAATTTGCAGCTTTCGCAACAATCCAGAACAATAAACAGAAGATCAGACCAAGTCCGATAGACCAACCCATTGAATCCAAGTGAATAGCAGTGAACCCCATCTGTTGAGCTTCTTCAGCAGACTCAGCCAACTTCCATGAACCGTCTGGCATTTTGCCATAGGTCATATTGGTCAAGTGATGCTTGATATACTCGGTCGAAGTAAGGGCATGTTCTTCAGCAGCCATAAATCACACCTGGTCAATGTAAAAAAACTAATAGAACAAACGAACATCGCGTGCTGCTTGATATCTCGCCTATTCCTGAAAAACTTTTCAATTTTTGCTGCGTTTAGACTCGTTTTTGTAATCGTGACACCCAAAATGGCGCAACCCACGACATGCTTTGAACGAGCATAAAACCACAAAACAATGCCACCGGGGATAACGGCTGTACATTGCTTAAAATTAAAATGAATCCTACGATCACGATTGCAAACTTACCGAGCATTCCTCTATACATGTTCGAAAGAACCTGTCTGGACGCTCGTGCACCTGCTGCTCGAAACGACTGCCATGAAAAATAACAACTTGCCAACCAACAAACACTAGCACCAAGTGCAGCGCTTAAGGCAGCCGTTGAGTCTTTCAAGACCCACGCTATCAGGGCTGAAACTGGAATCATGAATGCTTGTAAGAAGACCAAAGCTTTAGCTAATCGTCGGTCAATCAAGCGACTAGTTCGGCTCATTTTTTTATCCACTCACAGCATTAATGCTTGACAAGTTCAACTGATGATCGTTTTTTATCGCAGGCATTATAGAGTTAGCCCCCTGAACATGCAATCGTTTCCCGACCTTAGTCGTGTTTTTTTGCATGTTTGTCTCGGAATTGTCATATTTCAATTTTGCTTAAAAAACGCATCATTTTCGTGCATTTAATACACAAGCCTTGGTTTGCTTGGCTAATTGCTGCCACGCTTGCACAAAATCATCTGCACCGCGCATGCTTTCATCGACCTTTTGAAACACAATTGGATTCAATTTCATATACTGATTTTTACTGGCATGTCCTTCTGCAAGTAGGCACATTTTTGGATTTGGTCGGTGATCGTTCAAATATTTAATTTGTGCGACTGTTGGCGCAATATGCGGATCATTGGTCATCGACCCAGAAAATTCTAAATTTAAGGCACGTTCTAAATATTGATAGGCATCGTGATAAGCCCAATATGGCTGTACTGCAGTTTGAGTCTGAAACTGACTTGCACTTTTGAATAAACTCTGTGCGAAGGCACGTGCGTTATTCCAATAAGCATCGCGATGTTCAGGCATTTGCTGAGAACGTAACGCGGCAATAAAGAAGCCGATACGCACCGCATTGTTTGGGTCTAGCCAGACATGGCTGTCTACTGTATTTTTTAATGCTGCACCACGTTCTGAACGCTGCGGCAAAGTTTTCATAATGCCCGTATCTAATAAAGCAATCGCTTTAGGATTTTGATGTAATACACGTTCTAGCGGTGCTTCATGCGCCTTACCTAGCCAAATAATTAAATCCGCATCTTGGATGATTTTTCGATGTGCAGGCGTGAGCGATACATCATGCCCTGTTTGATCTGCCAGTAATAACGTGGGTGTTTCGATATTTTGCGTGACTTTTTGGGCAATCAAATAGATAGGATGGGTAGACACCACCAAAGCCTGCGCCATGCTGACAGTACTGCATAACGCTAAAAGACAGAAACTAAATAAACGAAACATTGCGGCATATCACGAAAAATCGACAAATGTTATAATATAACAAATTTATAAAAATACCTACGTATAATCGAAACTAATAACGCTTCATGCTAAGATTTACTGTCGTTTTTCTTTTAAAGTTCAACTGGGGTGGCTATGAGCTTATGTTCGCACGAGCATCACAATGCATTACATGGCGTTCACGACCATCACAATGTCGATCAACGTCTTGCCGAAGCTGAAAGTTTATGTGCGGCAACAGGTGCTCGTTTAACACCGCTACGTAAAGAAGTGTTGGAACTCATTCTCAAGGCATCTGCACCAATGGGTGCTTATGATTTATTGGCGAAAATTAAAAGTGAGTCTGATCGTCCTGCAGCACCGCCAACGGTGTACCGTACTTTAGATTTTTTACTGGAAAAAGGACTAATTCACCGTTTGACTTCAATCAATGCCTATATTCCTTGCTGTCATCCACGTGAAGGACACCAAGCGGCTTTTTTAATCTGTACTGAATGTAAAGTCGTTAAAGAAGCTTCAGCGCAAGGTTTATTAGAGCAATTAGATCAGTTGGCAGCCTCTGACCGCTTTAGCCCGCATCACAGCATTATTGAGATTTCTGGAAAATGTCAGCAGTGCAACAGCAAATAACCACTGCACCGCTCATCGCCTTGCACAATATTCAGGTGCGAATAGATGAGCGCGATATTTTAAAAAATGTCGATTTTGAATTACATGCACGTGAAATTGTCACGCTAATTGGCCCCAATGGCGCAGGAAAATCGACTCTAATTAAAGTCTTGCTTGGCATTGTCAAACCAAATGCAGGCAAGCTCGTAAATGCTCGCAAATTGACCTTTTCTTATGTGCCGCAAAAGTTTAATCCTTCACACAGCTTGCCTTTAAGAGTGAAAGATTTACTGGCTTTAGAAAAATGCCCAGACGCAATTAAAGCAGAAATTATCCGCGATACTGGCATTGCCAAACTGCAAGATTCAAAAGTACAACAACTGTCTGGTGGTGAGCGGCAACGGGTGCTATTGGCACGCGCCTTATTACGTCAACCTGATGTTTTGGTACTGGATGAGCCGATGCAAGGACTAGATATTCAGTCCGAAGCTGAACTGTATGACTATGTGCGCAACTTACCGAGCAAATATGGCTGTGCGGTGTTGATGGTGTCGCATGATTTGCAATGGGTCATGCAAGGTACGCATCGTGTGGTATGTTTAAATAAACACATTTGCTGTAGCGGTTTGCCCGAAAATGTACAGCAACATCCTGAATACCAAGCTATTTTTGGAACCAATCGGGTGTTTTATCAACATCACCATGAACACTGCGCCCATGGCGATCATGCCGAGCCTTGTCAGCATGATTCACGTCCTCATATTCACCCTGAACCGGAAGCTTAACCCATGATGGATTGGCTACAATTGCTGTTACCTGCATGGATCATGGGCAGTTTATTGGTATTTTTGACCGCCCCACTTGGCTGTTTAATGCTGTGGCGACGTATGTCCTTTTTTGCCGATACGATGGCGCATGGCACCTTATTAGGTGTGGCGATTGCAGGCGCGTTGAGTTTACCTCTGTGGATGGGTGTGACCTTCTTGGCATTATTATTGGTGGGTGTTTTATGGATTTTACATGATCCACGGTTGCCGAATGATGCATTATTGGCGCTCTGCTCTGCAACATTGCTCTGTTCAGGTTTGCTTTTTATTCAGCATATTCCAAGTTTGCGTCCTGAATTGCTGAGCTATTTATTTGGCGATTTACTCACGATTTCATGGGCAGATTTACCTGTATTTGCCCTAGTGATTATTGTTGCTTTAGCGGTGCTGTATAAATTTTGGCAGGCACAAATTCAAATTGCAATTGACCCTGATATTGCGGTCAGTGAAGGCGTGAATGCCCAATGGCAACGCCTGATTTTTATGTTGTTGTTGGCATTATTTACCGTATTGGCTTTACGTGCAGTCGGTTCTTTATTGATGGGCGCATTGTTGGTGATTCCCGCTTTAACCGCACGTTTATTGGCTCACTCGCCTAAACAAATGGTGATTTGGGCATTTATTGTGGCGCAAATTGCAGTCAGCGTAGGTTTATGGTCAAGTGCGGGCTTAAATATTTCGACAGGTTTAAGTATTGTGATGACTATGGCGATCATTTTTGCGGTGATTTTTAGCGTTCAAAAAGTCAGAAAGATAGCTTAGTTTTTCGTTAATGAATATCTATATTTTTGTATTGCAGCAATGAGCATTACGACCAAAAATGGCAGTATATACGCTATCCACAGTGCTATATCACTATGAATCACTTGCTGTAAAAGACTCAATTGCTGCTGACTTTCTGAAACAGCATTCCAATCTATCTTTTGTAGATAAAACATTGCATGAATGGCAATCAACAACACAGCCGTAATATTAATCAACACCACACTTTGCCACACCGTATGTTTAAAATAAGTTTGCAAGGCGGCAAATACAAAAGAAAAAATCAAATTGATACTCAAATGTGCCATCAAAGCAATTGGCCAAAACACGCGATCTACTGAAAACTGAATTGCTAATCCAATTGCAATTAAAGTTGAAAAACTTAAAAGCAACATGCTGATCCACCAATGTTGCCAATAAAGTGCTCGCGGAATACATTTTATTTTCAACGTATGTCTCAATCTATTTTTATAATTACAGCGTACACTTTTGTGTAATTGAAGACATTACTGATGCACCAAACTCAACAAAAACGCAGCACCTGCAAACAATGCAGCAAAAGTACGATTCATAAATTTTTGCTGCTTCGGTGATCTTAACAAACGTAAAACTTTAGCAGCCAAGCCCGTATAGCCCGCCATAACAATCAAATCAATACTAATCATGGTCAACGCCATAATTGCATATTGCACCCATTGCGGTTTAGATAAATCTAAAAATTGCGGTAAAACTGCCAATAAAAACACAATTGCTTTGGGATTGCTCATATTGACCAGAAAGCCGTACATCACCAATTTTCCAGCAGATTTTCGCGTCAGCTCATGCTGAATTTCAATCGACTGTGCAGGCGCTGCCCATTGCAAATACGCCAGATATAACAAATATGCCACACCAAACCATTTCACAATTAGAAATGCCCAAGGTGTTGTCGCAAATAATACCCCTGCCCCTGCGGCTACAATCGCGATTTGCAATAATAAAGCGAGTTGTAGACCAATCGCATTCCAATACCCATGTCGAAAACCATAATTCAAACCACTCGACATAGATGCTATTGCACCCGCGCCAGGTGAAACACTAATCACCCAACAGGCCAACATAAACGCAATCCAAACTTGATAAGACATATATCGCCGCTTTTCACAAGACAGTGCATTATATGATATTTCACTTAATCTCATGACTAAAAACGTGGAATAAAAATCGGGTTGAGGCTATTAAGCCTACATACAATCAGGCACAATAAAGTCAACTTTATAGAAAACAACAAATTTTCAGGAGCTATACATGACTGCCCAATCTGTAATTTTGCCACTACCTTCAGATCATGCTCGCTTTCTTGTACTTCGTTTAAAAGACTTAAGCATTACTGAGTTAAAAGAAAAATTGGCTGACTTGTTTAGCACACGGGATCGTTTGATTACCCAACATCCACATGCCCAAATTAAAACTGGCGTTGCTTTTGGTCCTGAACTTTGGGCACAACTCTATGAGCAATCTCCAGATGGTTTTAAACAATTACAACCGATTCAAGGGGCGTACCCAATGCCTGTCGTGCCTGCCGATGTGATTATTCATCTCGCGAGTGCCCGTTCAGATATTTGCTTTGCGCTCAGTCAGGCCTTTTTTGAGGGGATCCAAGACAAAATTGAAGTGTTGGATGAACGGGTCTGTTTCCGTTATTTTGATGGACGCGACATGACGGGATTTATTGATGGTACCGAAAACCCACAATTTCCAGATGATCGTGCCGAAGTTGCACTTTTAGGGGAAGATGCAGGCGTGTTTGCCGATGGTTCTTTTATTTTTGCACAGCGCTATTGTCACGATTTAGAAAAATGGAAAAAGCTCAAAGTTGATGCCCAAGAACACGTGATTGGACGTACCAAGCTAGAATCGATTGAATTAGATGAAGATGTACAACCTGAAAATTCGCACGTTTCACGTACAGTCGTTGAAGATGATGCAGGCGATGAAATGGAAATTTTGCGCCACTCTTTACCTTATGGTGATGGCAAGGGCGATCAGGGTTTATTCTTTATTGCTTATACCAAAGATTTGAGCATTATTGATGCCATGTTAGAACGTATGTTTGGTACTTCAGGTGATGGCATCCATGACCGTTTACTGCACTTTGTGACTGCTCTAGACGGTGCATATTACTTTGCCCCAAGTGAAGAGTTATTAGAAGAAGTGATGGAAGGTTGATCAAAGCTATCATGAAGTTGCTACAAAGCGACTTCATGAGGATTATCCTATACATCAAATAACATCGGACAGCATAATATATGCCTTTACCACTCCATTTTTTTTACTAATATAATCAATACTTAGGAAAAAATTATCTTTGTTTTTTGCAATATGGTTTATTTTGACTCGATCCCCTTGGATGAGATAAGACTTTTTCCGAATAAAATAACGATCAAACAAGAATGCTTTAGGAGAAGTTATCATCAGATTTTGAATCTCTCTTCCTAAGTCATCTTTAAGCACATAAACTTTATAACCATTTAAAAAATAAGTACTTATATTTATGTTTGGAGCCAAAGATTTCCATTCCTCTTGTCTTGAATAGCTTCCAGACTTTAATGTATAGATTCTTTTGTAGCTGATTGCTCCATCTTTGAACCTTTCAATAATCTGATTATTTATAAATTCAGGATCATACAAAGGACTTAAATAAAATTCTTTTGCCTTCAGGGAAGAAATTTCAAATATTCGATACTGCCCACTTGGATTACAGTCTTCAGTATAATTGACCACTACATATTTTTTTAAAGGAATACCAAAATACTCTACTGAAAAAGCATCTTTATCAAAACAATAGTCTTTTTTATTAAATAATAAGAAATTTTCTCCGTTTTCATTATAATAAATACTATTTTTTTCTTTAATCAATATTTCTTCTGCCGATACATAACAAGTAAAAAGCAATAAAAAAAATAGATAAAATTTATTTAAACCCATCTCTTTTCTCAACCTCTTTTAATATTTTTCTCTGTACACGACAAATTTCACAGAACCCTTATCCTATCAGGATTCTGCTTTCTTAAAATTGCCAAAATTTCCTTAAACTCTTCTTTTTTCCCAAAACCAATTAAACGCTGAATCGCCATTTG
>NZ_VOYG01000023.1:0-27879 GCF_013420785.1 Acinetobacter sp. YH01011 | reverse complement strand
TTCAAATGGCGATTCAGCGTTTAATTGGTTTTGGGAAAAAAGAAGAGTTTAAGGAAATTTTGGCAATTTTAAGAAAGCAGAATCCTGATAGGATAAGGGTTCTGTGAAATTTGTCGTGTACAGAGAAGGTTTTCTTTACACCAAATTTTTCAATAATCAAACCGCTAAATGGGCGAATCGCGATTGCAGATAACATAAACAAAGTCATGGCTAAACCTGCCTGTGACAAGCTACCACCCAACTCATTCACAATATAAATAGGCAAAATTGTCGTTTGCGCAAAATAAAATATGAATAAGAACAAGTTATTGAATAAGCAGAGAATAAACGACTTATTCCATAAATGTTCGACATTTATAGCTGACATAACTTAAACCTATATATGGTGAGTGGAGTAGCGTGCAATGTGTACTTTGTTATACAGATGCTTTGTTATTGGAAGTCATCACACAGTAAGATCATGCAAAAAATAATAAACCTATTTATGTGAAAAGTATAGTTATTTAATAAAATTAAAATTAAAATTAGATTTTAATGCAATTATTTTAATTATTTTATCAAATAAAGATAATTAGGTTTATTTTCTAAAGTTGCAATACAAAAAAAATCAGCCGAAGCTGATTTCTTTGAATTTGAGCGATTAAACGCTGCAAATTTAAGGCTTATAAGCCAGATTCATAGTCTGCACTTGATAAAAGCTGTTCTACATCTGCCATATTGTCTGGTTTGATTTTATAAATCCAGCCTTTGCCATACGGTTCATCATTCACAAAATCAGGGTCATCTTCTAAATTGCTATTCACTTCAACTACTTCGCCTGAAACAGGGGCGTGAATATCTGAAGCTGTTTTAACAGACTCAACCACACCTGCTTGTTCACCCGCAATTACTTTTTGACCAACTTCAGGTGCTTCTACATAGACCAAATCGCCTAAAGCATCTTGTGCATGGTCTGAAATACCTGTGACGATCAAATCACCTTCAATACGCACCCATTCATGTGTTCTTGCATATTTTAATTCAGCAGGGTGATTCATTTGATAACTCCTTAAATTGTATCGAATCTTTTTGCCATGTTTTATACATGCTTTTTGCCAAAAACAAAAGTTTATAAATACGGATCTTTACGCCAATTGCTCGGACTGCGTCCACTCCAGCGTTTAAAAGCACGACTAAAATTAGCCACATCGCTATAACCCAATTCATCGGCAATTTGTTCTAGCGTGTAGTCGGTACGGGAAAGCAGGGAAGTCGCATGTCGATAACGGACTTCATCGACCAAGTTTGAAAATGAAGTACCTTCTGCAGCCAGTTGACGTTTGAGTGTGCGGTCTGACATGTGTAGATAGTCGGCAACATTTTCAATGCTTAAATAATGCTGTTCTGCGTGGGTTAAAATATCACGTACTCGCATAGAAATGCGGCGACGTTCACCTAAAGCAGAAAGTTCGGCTTCACATTGATTAATCGCAATTTGACTGGCAATAGGATCGGCATTAATCATTTTTAAGCCTAGATATTGCTTGTCAAAACTTAAACCTAAATACGGCTGATCAAAACGGAATTGATGATAAGGAAATTTCGAAAAATACTGATCAAAACCTGCAGGTTTAGGAAAGTCAAAATCGACTTCACCTGTAAAGTGTTCGGTACCTGTCATGGCTTTACTCATGGTAATCATGCCAATAATTAAAGCGATGGCAATTTCTGTGCGTAAAGGTTCCATGTGAATATCACACTGCAATTGCAGACTGGCTTTTTCACCAAAAGTTGAGAAAAACAATTGTAAAAAGGGCATACGCAGTTGAATAAAACGATTGGCTAAAATCAACGCATCACTAATTTCATGCGCAGTCATAATCGCATAGCCAATAAAGCCATGAATAGAAATGCGCATTTGCGTACCAAGATGATAACCGAGCGTCGATTCGCCTGTAAGTTTTAAAGCATGTTTAACCAACTCATTGGCAATAGGTGTAGGAATACGACATTCTGGGTCTGCCAACATTTCGCTATTGAGTTGAAATGGTGCAAATAAGGTATCTGCGTTATAACCCCAACGGGATACAACATCCAAAACCAATAAGCCATAAACCCCTGGAACACCTTGTTCCTGACGTGCTGATATTGTTTTCATGCATGTTCCATTGCATTTGCTAATTTTATTTTAATTTGCCTTAGCGACTGTCATCTATGCATATCTTAGTTTGCCAAACGGCGACATAAGAACGTAGATGACATATTGCATCTTGGCATGAAAATTAAAGAAATTCTATGGAAATTGTTAGACAAAACAGGCTTTGACTATATGCGATAAATCTGCATTTCATCAAAGCCTGAGTTACAGCAAAGTTGCTGGAGATGCTAATTTTTATCAGTCGATGGTTTTACGATTTTATCTTGTTCAATTAAAAAACCACCTGTTTGACGCTGCCAAAGTTGTGCATAAATTCCGTTCATAGCCACCAGTTCATCATGCGTACCTTGTTCTGCAATACGTCCTTGATCGAGCACAATTAAACGATCCATTTGTGCAATGGTAGATAGTCTGTGTGCAATCGCGATTACAGTTTTACCTTGCATGAGTTCATCGAGGCTCGATTGAATTGCCGCTTCAACCTCAGAGTCGAGCGCACTGGTGGCTTCATCTAAAATTAAAATAGGCGCATCTTTTAAGAAAACACGGGCAATGGCAATACGTTGACGTTGTCCACCTGAAAGTTTAACACCCCGTTCGCCCACGTAGGCTTCATAGCCTTTTTTGCCACGTAAATCGGTCAATTGTGGAATAAATTCTTCGGCTTTGGCTTTGCGTACAGCTTCAAACATTTCTGCATCAGTCGCGTCAGGACGACCATATTTAATATTTTCAGCCACAGTACGGTGTAATAGCGAAGTATCTTGAGTCACAAGTGCAATATTTTTACGCAAACTGTCTTGGGTCACATCTTCAATATTTTGCCCATCAATCATAATTGAGCCGTGTTTAAGCTCATAAAAATGTAAAAGCAATTGAATTAAGGTCGATTTACCTGCGCCTGAACGTCCCACGATACCAATTTTTTCGCCTGCACGAATATGCAGATTAAACTGATCAATCACGTTTTTACTGTTATAAGCAAAACTGACATCTTTAAACTGAATTTCGCCCTGAGCAACTTGTAATGGTTTTGCATCGGCTTTGTCTTGAATCGCAATTGGACGTCCGAGAGTTTTCATACCATCTTGAATGGTGCCGACATTTTCAAACAGGGCAGAGGTCTGCCACATCATAAACTCGGCAATACTGTTGAGTTTAAGAATCATGGCTGTAGTGGCAGCAATAATCCCCAATTCTGCACGGCCATTTAACCAGAGCCAAATTGCTGTACCTAAAACGCCCACATACAACACCACGCTTAATAAATTGATGCTGATTTCATATTGAGCGCCCAAACGCATTTGTTTATAAACCGTCAACATAAATTCTTGCATCGACGCTTTGGCATATTGGCTTTCGCGACCTGCATGCGCAAATAATTTTACGGTTTGAATATTGGTATAAGCATCGGTCACGCGTCCTGTCATCACCGCACGTGCATCGGCTTGTTCATTAGATACTTTGCTCAAACGCGGAATAAAATAAGCTGCTGCAAGAATAAATAAAGCCAACCATAGCAATAACGGCAAAATGAGCATTGGAGAAATTGCGCCCAATACCAGACTAATCGTAATAAAGTAAATGAATACATAGGCAAGCATATCGCCCAAAATGACCCAAAACTCACGTACTGCTAAGGCGGTTTGCATGACTTTGGCAGAGAGTCTTCCTGCAAAATCATTATGGAAAAAATCCAGACTTTGTTGCAACATTAAATTGTGGAAACGCCAACGCAAACGCATTGGAAAACCACTGTATAACATTTGATGCTTCACAATTGACTGCGCACTGGCAAAAAAGATATTGGCCAATAAAATACAAAACAGCAAAGTAAGGTTCTGCTGATGTTGCGCAAGGAAAGTATCTGGCTGACTTTGACTAAGCCATGTGACTAAATCGCCAATTTTTGCATATAGCAAAGCTTCAAAGCTGGCAGCGCCTGCAGTACATAAAACCAATAACAATAAATATGGACGTACACCTGAAGCTGCTTGCCAAACAAAGGCAAAAAACGTGGTTGGCAAGGGTTCGGTCAAACCTTTATTTGGATAAGGATCTATAAGTTTCTCGAACCACTTGAGCATACGATGTTACCTTGATGACTAAACCTAAATTTAAAGATAGATAAATTTAAGACAGTAAAAACAAAAAACTTAGGATAAAGTTAAGAGCATTCCTGTGAATATTTCTTAACTTATAGTGATACAGCTTGTAGGTCTAGTTTACGCCATAACACAGCAAATGTTGAAAATAGAAATATAGATGATTAATTTGCATACAAAATCACGTTATAGATTCACTTTTATACATAAAGCTGCAACACATCAAAAATTATCCATCCACAAAAAGCGTATTGGTTCACATTTTTAATGATATTTCATCGAACCAATAGCATATAAACATTTAATTTTAATGAAAAAATTAATTTAAATTCAACATTGATTGCTATAATCACGCCCATTTTTAGCACAACCGTGCTGTAAATTGGTTTTAAGTTGATATTTTTATGATGCGTAATTTTTTAGGTGCAATTGCACTATATTTGGGATTTATTTTTCCTGCTCAAGCCATGCCATTTGATCCATTGATTGGTACATGGAAAGTCATTGATGATCATACAGGGCATTATGTTGCAGAAATTGTGATTCGTAAGAACTCTAAAACTTCGGAATATAGTGCTGTAATTACTCGAAATTTGTTATCGGTAGGCACAATTCAATTAGAGGTATGCAGTAAATGCCAAGGCAACTTAAAGAATCAGCCCATAAAAGGCATGCAGGCATTAGAAGGCTTGGTAGCAAATTCAAATCCAAAACAATTTTCGCAAGGACAATGGATTAACCCGAAAGATGGTTATGTCTATAAAATTGATGCTCAATTAAATGCGGCGAATAATCAAATGAAAGTATATGGCAAAGCCAAGAGCGCGAATGCGATTAGCACGATGACTTGGAAAAAACTTTAACAGATTGTACGGCGTATTTTTGAAGCTACTTGATTGAAAGATTGAGTAGCTTTTTATCTTTTTGTGAATGATAAGATAAATTGAGACACCGAACACTCAAAATAAACCCATATATATCAATTGCTTAATATATTCATGTTATTCACCAATTAAAATGTCTATGCGATAAACCATTTAAAATGGCCTGTTTTTAACTGCAAGAGTCAAGAACAGGATTTAAATTTCTTTGTTCAATAACAACTTTCTGAGCTTTACGACTCGGCATACTTTTCTTGGCACGGGAACTTTTATTTTGTTTTTCCAACTCTTCATGTTGTTGCTGGATATGGGCCAGAACCGCACCTAATCTTTTATTCTTAACTACTTCATTCTGCTGCAGTCTAGCCAGTTTATTGAAAATACTGTAGTTGATCTTCCGTCCTTCGTGCATGATGGCCACAGTACCATCTGGATACTCTAAAAATGTTATGTATTGCCCAACAAGTTTGTGGTTCAGTGGTGTTGGCTCAAGCATATAAATACACTTGTCATACGTGATAGTCAGATTCTTCGTGACCTTACGCGGTTCCTGCCAGGTAAAAATATCCTCTAGCTCAGCATCAGATTCCGTTAAAGGTCGATGCAAGTTCTTCGAGTTTCTCGCACACTTGGCAAACTTCTGATTGAACTGCTCAATGAAGCAGGGCAGCCAAGCATTGGCCTCGGTAATTGAGCAGATGCCTTCCAAACGCATTTCCTTGATCAGGCGATCCTGCAGAGTTCTGTTGGCGCGTTCCACACGTCCTTTGGCCTGTGGTGAGTTGGCAAAGATAATATCAATAGTGAGACTACTGAGTACGCGTCCAAATTGCGTAATCTTGGTGTCTTTCTTGCTGCTTTGATTGACTCTAAAAACTGAGTGCTTATCACTGTAAAATGCTAAAGGTTTACCATGCTGTTCGACATACAGGCGTGTTGAAATCATATAGTCAAAGGCTGATTCTGATTCACAGAAGCGTAAATGCTGCAATTTACCAGTTGCATCATCGATAAATACCAGCAAACAGCACTTAGGTGCTCGTCCTTCAAACCAGTCATGATGTGAGCCATCGATTTGGACCAATTCACCATAACAGTCTCGATTATAACGAGGCTGATACGGGCGTTTCAGACGTTTATGACGAGGAATCCATAAATTGGCTGCAATCATCCAAGAACGCAGGGTTTCTACCGAAATATCAAATCCATGAATGGTAGTCAGCTTTTCATGTGCTAAAGTGGGACCGAAACCACGAGCAGCATGTGCTAATGCAGCAGGACCTTGAGCTTTATATTTTTGCAATAAGCGTCTGATCTGACGTTCTGAGATATGTAATAACTGAGCAGCCTGGGACTGGGTTATGCGTTGATCACAGATTTCCTGCAAGACCGACAATCTTTTAAGTTCTTTATCCGACATAGATACCAACATAACAAACCGTCCGCTAAGAAAATCGCAAAAGTGCGTATTCTAAAAGCGGACATTTTTACTTTGGAGAAACCGGACATTTCTATTTTGGAGTTACAATTCAATTGCGTATAATCTATATTATGTTAAATAAGATATCTGAAGACAGCACCCTGCATTTAGCTGTGCAGATTATGACAATTCGCGTTGAATTAATCGAGTAAAAGTCTGGGTAAATTGCTGTCCTTGCTCTGCAAAAAACCAATTTACATGCCCAACAATCCAATCATAATAAGCAGCATCGGCATGTTTCAGGTTTTGGGTAATTCCGACAAAATATTCAAGCTCTGAAAATGCGAAATCCAAATGCACAATTTTTAGCAATTCGGGCAAAATGCTAAAGTCTTGTTGTGGATGTATCTCTGCAAAATACGCTTGTAAAAACGCGCTTAAACCCGCTTCGTCAATATTGATTTGTGATGTATGTTCTAAAGCCAGCCAATCTATAAAGTTACGCTCAATCGTGACCGCAAGGTCATAAAGCGCTGAATTTCGATCCGATAAGCCAAAATCAATCACCGCGGTAATATTGGCATCGGCACTTTGCGTAGACCAAAACAGATTAGAAGCATGCAAATCATTATGCGTCCAAATTTTAGTGACCTGCTGCAATACATGCTTAATTTTATGATGCGTCTGAGATACACGCTCTAAAAAAACGGTGTCTAAGTTTTTATCGGCAAAATAACGGCTCAATTCAGGGCTGTTTTGAATACGTTGCTGAATAGCCGTTACGATATTTTCACTTTCTAAAAGCTGCTGATTTGATACTAAATAACGTACCGATCTGCCATGTAACTCAGGAAAATCCTGCATGGCGACATGCAATTTGGCAAGCAAACTTCCCACTTTTGCAGCATGTTCTGTATAGAAAAACGGCGTCCAAGATTGCTGATCGACATATAAGTCAAAACCTGCTGCTTTTTCGTAGACTTCATAAGTCCAGTCGCCCATTTCTAAAGCGGTCAGTCCGCAATTCGAGGCAATTAATGTCGCAACAGGAATGTTTTTACTGGCTAAATGTCGCAAAAAAGCATGCTCTTGCAAAATATCTTGCGCATTACGAAATGAACGATGACTGCGTTTAATGAAATACGAGCGACTTCCTATTTTATCTGTACTGACTGCATCCTGCGTGACTTCAATCACTGCGGCTGATGAAAATGGGCGCGGACTGCACCACAGAATTTGAATACCCCCTTGCAAGCATGGGTAATACGGTTGCAGGTTGTGTAATTCTGAGACAGTCAGATGTGCCCAATCTTTATATTCCCAGTCATTCCCCATGCCATGACCTAAATCATGTGTGATTGTGGTCATTTTCGATATTCCTTAACCTGATCAGCATTGTGTAATCGTATATTCCCTGCCATCCATTTCAAATAATCATTTTTTAGATAGATGATAGCTATTTAATTAACGGTCTTGGCTTGTCGTAAACGCAAATTCACTTCATCTACAATCTGATCTAAACCTGTGTCATAAGCAGCTTCACTCACAAAAGACACCATATTTTGTGTAACTTGCGGCAAATTGTAATCTGCATACCATGACAATGAATTCACTTCTATTTCACGTTCACCCTGCAAAATCACGAATCTTTTTTGCATCCAAGCCTGCAAATTTTCACCCGTATAGGCATCATAAAAAATAATATCGGTCAGATAAAAATCTTTCATCATGTAGGAGTAAGCCACGCTATTTTCTTCTGGCTCATAATTAAAAAAAGGTGTGGTGGTCAGATGAAACTCAACCAGAAAATGACGTTTTAAACGATGATTTTGATATTCCGCTTTGACTTTAATCGGGCAACTGATTTGCGCAAAATCAATTTCATGTTCAGTATTTTGCTTAAAATATTCAGCCAAAGACCAGACCTGATGTTTAATGAAATCCTGCATTAAAAACTCAGGTTCAAGTTGTGAATTGATTAATCCCAACAGTAAAGATTCAACTTCTTCTTTCGTTAAATAAATGTCTTCAACAATATGCATGCCAATCTCTAAATATGCTGCTGCGATAGAAAAATCCTAACGGAAAGGCTTGTGTTTGTATAGCTATGCAATCGTAGAGTGTGATCTATATCTAGCAATCAATTATCCACGTAGATTGAATCTTAATCATGTTTTCAGCTATGCTATCAACACATCAAATTTCACTTCAAACACGCCTCGTTGCGTAGGAGTAATCTCATGTCTAAGAAGTTACCTATTTACTTCTCTGACGCTGCTTGGGCGTCATTACAAAAAATCATGGGCAGCGATGGTAAACCCAGCCCTAGCCTGAATGCCCTGCTTGAACAAATTGAATTGCTGAATCAGCATGATTTTCAAGCGCTTGCTAAAAGAAAAACGCTGCATCTTCCCGTAACAATAGAATCCATTCCTGCAGGTTTTCCTTCGCCTGCTCAAGACTATATTGATAAAAATATTGATCTGAATGAATATCTTATTTCTAATGAAAATGCGACCTTTTTAAATGTGGTACGCACTACCTCTATGGTGAATGCAGGGCTTGAATACGGCGATATTGTACTGGTAGATCGCAGTAAAGAAGCCAAACACCGCAGCATTGTGGTTGCATTAATCGACCAAAAAGACCTGACTATTAAACGCTTGATGATTACAGCCAAAATGTCCAAAAGTGAATTGGCTGAACATTTTGGTGAAGACTACGACCCTGCCACTTTGCCCGAAGCTTGGCTCAAGGCAGAAAGCCCCGACTACGACAGCATTTACCTGAAAGATGGGCAAACTTTTGAAGTGTTTGCTGTGGTCACGTGGAATTTGAAAAACCTGATGGTTTAAACACCACAATAATGCATAAAAAAGCCGAATAAGTAAAATAGTCATGAAAGCTTTAGAGCAAGTTTTTGCGCTCATTGACATTAATAATTGTTATGTGAGCTGTGAGCGGTTGTTTCAACCACACCTGAATCATCGTCCTGTGGTGGTGCTTTCCAATAACGATGGCTGCGTGGTGTCACGTTCCGAAGAAGCCAAACGACTTGGCATTAAAATGGCTGTGCCCTTTTACCAAGTTCAAGAATTAATTCAACAACATGATGTTGCGGTCTTTTCAAGTAATTATGCGCTCTATGCAGAAATGTCCAGACGTTTTAATAATATTATTCAAGAATTTGTCAGTGCCAAAGATGTTGAAATTTATTCGATTGATGAAACTTTTATTGAGTTGAGTTCATATTCTCAGCGCGATTTAAACGCACTTGCACAGGAAATTAAAACAACCTTGTGGAAATGGCTGGCTCTTCCTGTTTGTGTTGGTATTGGTCAAAGTAAAACTGAAGCCAAACTAGCCAATCATCTTGCTAAGCGAAACCGCTATTTCAACGGCGTATGTAATTTACTGGATATGGATTTATGCAGCAAAGAAGCCTTGTTTCAACACATTGATGCCGCTGAAGTCTGGGGTGTGGGACGCAAAAACGCTAAAAAATTACAATCATTGGGTATCCGTTCTGTATTTGATCTAGCAACAAGCAATCCAGACCAAATGGAGCGCCAATTTTCTATTTTGATGAAAAAAACCATTCTTGAACTCACAGGTACAGCATGTATTGAACTGGAGCACAATACCGTAAGTAAGCAGCAAATCATCAGCTCACGTTCTTTTGGGCAGCGTGTAACAGATATTCATGCGCTTTCAGAAGCTTTGAGCGATTATTTACAATCTGCTGTGCAAAGGCTCAGAGCTGAAAAAAGTTTATGTGGTTGTATGATCATTTTTGCGCAATCTAACCGTTTTGATCCGCGCCAAGTTTTTTACAATCAATCGGTCACTATTGCTTTCAATGAGCCAACAGATTCTGCTTTGCTCATGAACAAAGCCATGATGAAGCATGTGACAACGCTATTTCAGGAAGGAATTGCCTTTAAAAAATGTGGTGTGATTTTAACGGGACTTGAACCCAAACAAAGCTATATTCACGACCTGCTTACAGATACTGACGCCATTGAAAAACAGGAACAATTACAGCAAGTGTTGGATACCGTGAAAAATAAATTTGGTGTGCAAAAACTCGCCATTGGAGCATGTAAATTGCAAGATCGAACTTGGGCGATGCAGCGCAGCCATTTAAGCCCGAATTATTTTAGCTGGGAAGGTTTATTGGCGCTTGGTGATTAGCAGTGATTTGATTGGGCTAAAAAAGCTCACAATATGAGACCTAATTTAATGCTTAAAAGTACTACAAAGTAGTATACAATTAAACACTACAAAGTAGTATAAAGGTGTTTGATGTATACCATCTGTGAGACTACTTTTTTTACCAATGAATATCCCTACTATTGGACTGAAGAACAATACAATGACTTTAAAATTTTCATTGCCGAGAACCCTACAACAGGAGATGTAGAACCTGGTACTGGCGGCGTTCGTAAAATTCGATGGGGTGGAAAGAGTAAAGGTAAACAAGGTGGTGTTCGTGTAATTTATTACAACCGTTTAGCAAATGGCGAAATTTGGTTATTGACCTTATATAGTAAAGACACAATTACCCAACTTGAGAAAAAGACACTTAGACAATTAGCGGAGTTACTGAAATGAGTCGTTTATTAAGTGACAAAGAATTGGAAGCTCGAGAAGCAAAACGAGACTTAAATGTTGAATTATTAGAAGGCGTTAAACAAATGCTTGCTAATAACGCAGCAAGAAAAACTGTGATCAATGAAACAGATGTTGCTTTAGCACGAAGAAAGTCTGAACTCACTCAAGATCAATTTGCTAAAATTTTAGGTATCTCTAAACGTACATTGGAATCTTGGGAGCAAGGTGTTAGAAGACCTTCAGGAGCAGCTCAATCACTGATTAAATTGTTTATTTTAGATCCTCAATTTGTTCGTGACCATCTCGCTTAAATGAAATAGCCCTCAACAACGAGGGTTATTATTTTGCCTTTCCTATAGCAACAGCAAATCTTAGATAGCATTTGAAATGCAACACCATGTTGTTGCTATAATACCTGACTCGGACTTTTAAAGCCGAGTCTTTTTCTTGGACGGTGATTCAAATCAGAACAGCGTTCTACTTCTGCAAGATTAGTCTTTATTCAGCCCAACAAACTTGGCACGTGCTTTATGCAGTTTTTTGTAGCTGTCGATTAAACGTAAATGACGATCTAAACCTTCAAGCTGCATATTGGTTTCGGTTAGACCATAGAAACGTACTGTGCCTTCAACAGAACCCATGACTGCATCCATACGTTCATTGCCAAACATACGGCGGAAATTGACAGCATAATCGGCAATATCCATTTCATCATCTAAAATAACTTCAAGCACGACATTCATACATTGATAGAACAAGCCACGTTCTACGGTATTGGTGTTGTATTGTAAGAATGCTTCGACTAAATCTTTAGCTTCTTCAAACTGTTCTAATGCCAAATAAATCAACAATTTTAATTCGAGGATGGTGAGCTGCCCCCAAACGGTATTGTCATCAAATTCAATGCCAATTAAGGTTTTGATTTCGGTATAGTCATCTAGCTCACATTCTTCCAAACGCTCAACTAAAGCTTCAAGTTGCTCATCATCCAAACGGTGCAGATTTAAAATGTCTTCACGGTACAGCAAAGCTTTATTGGTATTATCCCAAATCAGGTCTTCTACCAAATACACTTCTGAATAATCAGGGACTAAAATTCGGCAAGCAATCGCACCTAAATGTTCATAAATCGCCATATAAGATTCTTTGCCCATTTCTTCCAAAATCGCAAATAAAGCCTCAGCTTCTTCGACATTACTGTATTGACCATTGTTGGTGAAATCCCACTCTACAAATTCATGGTCTGCCTGCGCACTAAAGAAACGCCAAGACACCACACCACTTGAATCAATAAAGTGTTCAACATAGTTATTCGGCTCAGTTACCGCATTCGTGCTAAAGGTCGGCTGTGGTAAATCATTTAAACCTTCAAAACTACGCCCTTGCAATAGTTCAGTTAAGCTGCGCTCTAAAGCGACTTTAAAGTTTGGATGTGCACCAAACGAAGCAAAAACACCGCCTGTACGCGGGTTCATTAAGGTCACACACATGACAGGGAATTGACCGCCTAAAGACGCATCTTTCACCAATACTGGGAAACCTTGTTCTTCTAAAGCCTGAATACCTGCCACAATACTTGGATATTTTGCCAAAACTTCTTGCGGTACATCAGGCAGGCTCATTTCTTCCTGAATAATTTCACGCTTCACTGCACGTTCAAAAATTTCAGATAAACACTGCACTTGAGCTTCTGCAAGCGTGTTACCTGCACTCATCCCGTTACTTAAATATAAGTTTTCAATTAAATTTGATGGGAAATATACCGTTTCACCATCGGATTGACGCACAAATGGCAATGAACAAATACCACGTTCAGTATTGCCTGAGTTGGTGTCATATAAATGTGTGCCCAGCAACTCATCTTCAGGATCATAAATTTCTAAGCAATATTCATCTAAAATTTCTTTAGGCAATTCACCATTTGGGCCAGGCTTAAACCATTTTTCATTTGGATAATGCACAAATTCGGCATTGGCAATCTCTTCACCCCAGAACTGATCGTTATAGAAGAAGTTACAGTTCAAACGTTCAATGAATTCACCCAAAGCAGATGCTAATGCACTTTCTTTGGTTGCGCCTTTACCATTGGTAAAACACATTGGCGATTGCGCATCACGAATATGTAATGACCAGACATTTGGCACGATATTACGCCATGAGGCAATCTCAATTTTCATGCCCAAACCTGCCAAAATACCCGACATATTGGCAATAGTTTCTTCAAGCGGTAAATCTTTACCAGCAATAAAAGTCGCTTGAGATGAAGTCAAGTTCGGCATCAGCAAAGCTTGTGCATCGGCATCAATGCTTTCGACTTGCTCAATCACAAACTCAGGGCCTGTTTGCACGACTTTCTTTACGGTACAACGGTCAATAGAACGTAAAATCCCCTGACGGTCTTTTTCAGAAATATCTGCAGGCAATTCCACCTGAATTTTAAAAATCTGTTTATAACGGTTTTCAGGATCGACAATATTGTTTTGAGATAAGCGGATATTATCGGTTGGAATATCACGTGATTGGCAATAAACCTTCACGAAATACGCAGCACACAATGCAGATGACGCAAGGAAATAATCAAATGGGCCTGGCGCAGAACCATCGCCTTTATAACGGATGGGCTGATCGGCAATGACGGTAAAATCGTCAAATTTAGCTTCAAGACGCAAGTTGTCTAAATAATTGACTTTAATTTCCATGCAGGCACCTATTGTATGTGCCTACTCAGACACAAAATTATAAAATATTGATTTATAAGCCGAATCAAGAGGGAGAATAAGACTTAAAAAATGAGGTTTGAAGTCATCGCAACTATTTAACAGCGACTCCAGAATATGCGGCAACATTATAAAGTGATTTGGGTGAATTGATAATGCTATAAATACAGATTTACTGAATTTAAGCAAAGTTGCTAATTAATATATACAAACATAATATATTTAAATGTATGGTATATTGTCTTTAGGTTCTAATCTGCTTGATGGTGAAACAACATGAAATATACCGAACTCACTGCTGAAATTTCGTCTAATATCAAATCCATTAAAGAACAATCTCCCGATTTACTTAAAAGCTTTAATGCCCTATCACAAGTTGCGATGAAAGACGGCGTAATTGATGCCAAAACCAAAGAGTTTATTGCGCTTGCAATTGGTGTGGCACAACGCTGTGATGGTTGTATCGGTTTTCACGTCAGAACTTTGGTCAAAATGGGCATGACTTTTGAAGAATTGAATGAAATTTTAGGTATTGCTGTTTATATGGGCGGTGGCCCATCACTCATGTATGCCGCAAACGCCGTGGCAGCATTTAAAGAGTTTTCTCCATCTACAGCCGAATAACAGCATCAAATTATTTACCGAGTCGAAACTATGTTAAATATCCATAATGAATGGGATGAACGCTACAGCCAACATGACCATATTTATGGTGAACAAGCCAATGCGTTCATTCAGGACATTACGCAAAAACTGTCTATTCACGGCAAAACTTTGGGCTTGGCCGAAGGTGAAGGTCGTAACTTGTTATATTTGGCAGCTGTGGCACAAGCCAATGAGCAAGCATTTGAAGCAGATTTATGGGACTACTCGCAAGTTGCTTTAGATAAGGCTCAAGGCTATGCACAGCAACGTGGTTTAAGCCTAAATACACGAAAGCAAGATTTAAGTCAGGTGGATTGGCAAGCCAATCAATATGACAACGTGATTTGCGTATTTGGTCACTTTAACCCTGAAACACAGCAAAAAGTATTGAATGGCGTGCGCGAAACTTTGGTCAACGGCGGTTTATTTGTTGGTGAGCTGTATTCTACTCGTCAGCTAGAATATAAAACGGGCGGCCCACGTGCAGTAGAAATGCTGTACGATCCTATCGAGTTTTTAAGCCATTTTAAACACGATCATCTGATTCATTTCTTTGTGGGCGATGTAGAACGCTCAGAAGGCAAACTGCATCAGGGCAAATCCCACGTCATTCAATTTGCGATTCGTATTCAGAAATAAAAGACTGAATCTTTTACATCAAAAAGCTTGCTCCAATGCAATTAGAGCAAGCTTTTTTGCGCTTTAGATTTGAATATTCAGTTAGATATTTGCTCGGAAATTTTTAAAATCACTCAAACACATCTTTCATAGATTTTGGCATTCCTTGTACCGACTGTAATTCGCCCTGTTTATTTTTCCAAAGCACAACAGGTGTGGCAAAGAACTCGTATTTATCCATCAGTGCCTGATTCTGTTCTAAGGTTTTTTCTACATGTACAGGCACAGTTTTTTGCTCGATCAGCTTTTTTTGTCCGTATTGACGATGGAACTCATTAAAGGTCTGCTGTGGGTTTTTCGCCATTAATAAAGTCGCCACCTGCCCTTTGCTTTCAGCTCGGATCACCGCCACAATAATGTGTCTTAACTGAACTTTTCCAGATTCCACCCACGGACGTGCCTGCTTCCAAAAGGTATGACAATACGGACAATTCGGGTCTGAAAACACATAGACAATTTTTTCAGCACTGGTTTGCCCATCCTGAATCCAAGTGGCGTGTTCCAGACTTTGCCACACATCTTCAAGTACCGACTTTTTCACATAACGGTCTAAGGCATCAACTGTTAAATTATTGCCTTGTGCATCAAACAAAGTGCCTACAATATAGTATTTCTGATCATTGGAAATAAACACTGTCGCAGGACTTTGTTCAATATGCCCTGCCCAACCTGTCATTTGTGCAGGTGCCTGAATTTGCTGCACAAACTTAAAACCTTCTTTTTCAATGTGCTGTTTTAAGCTGTCCTGTGCTTGCAGCATACTCACACTACTGGCAAGACTCATACCTATCGCCAGTTTCAGCATGTTATTTTTGATGTTAGATGTCATATTGATTGTCCTTAATTTTGGCTTCACGGCGGGTTTTCTTTCAAATCGTTAAGAGCGCGTTTATGGATTCGCTTGTATTTTTTTCAGATAATGCTGCAGCATCGGCTTGGTCAATTCACCCATGTGATGATCGACCAATTCTCCTTGTGCATTAAAAAACAAAGTACTTGGCAAACCGAACATATTGAAGTGTTGTCCTAAACGAGCTGCAGGGTCTAATAACACGTGTTCAAACTGAAATCGATGTTTCTGTAAATAGGCTTGAATCTCTGCTGCAAATTCGCCTTGATTGGCAAATACAAAATTGACCTCAGGGAAATCTTGCTGTGCTTGTTGCATAACAGGCATTTCACGGTGACAAACTGGACACCAAGTCGCCCAGAGATTAATCACGGTGGGCTGACCTGAAAATTGAGCTAAATCTTGAGGTTGTTGCGCTAGGTTGTGCAATACTAGATTGGGATAGGCATGCTGCGTCTGCAAAGGTTGGATAAGACTCCAACCTACAACTTGTACTGTAATAAAGAGCGCAACTGCCCATGCCAGAACAACACGTTGAATAGCGCGATTTTTCCAGACAAACCACGCCACACCTGCCATAACTGCGGCAATCAGATGAAAGCCTTTGTCCTGAATTTTTAAAATATCAATCGGGTTGGCAAAGTACAGCTCATAATGCTGCAACACAAAAACTGCCCGCCCAACTAAAGCACCAATCCACAGCGCATTCCATAATGCATCCTGATAACCTGTCCAAGTCTGTGCATTCCATGTATAACGACGCTGAAAAAATTTACCCATTGCAAAGACGACAATCAGTCCTAGCAATAAAAACACCAATGGCCATGGAATCATCAACATGCCTAACTGCAAGACTGCGGATTGAATCATGGCGCAGCCTCTTGCAGTTGATGAATATTTTGAATCAATTGCGCTGCGTTATAAGCACCTGTTAGACGCAATTCACGTTGTTCCCGTTGTGGATCTGCCAAAAATAACAACGTTGGCGGCCCTAAAATCTGCCATTTTTTCAATAAGGCATCTTGTGAAGGATGCTGTTCGGTTAAGTCGAGTTTAATCCGCACCACATGCTTTAAAGCATCTTGCACATCGGTACGAGGAATCACATCACGCTCAATCGGCTGACACGCCACACACCAATCGGCATAGACATCAATCACAATCTTTTGATGAGCATGTGCGGCCAAAGCTGCATTCAACTCTTGTTCTGTGCGTACTTTGATCCATGGCTGTAATTGGTCTGCTTGTACCTGCGCATTGACACTGGCAATACTCTGATTGACATGCCAAATTCCACTACTGGCGATTACTGCCACCAAAGCCAATAACGAAAAACGCTGTGGACGATGTAACACGTGGCGCAAAATTGCAATTAAATATGCAGCGAAGGCAAATAACACCACAGCAAAAGCAACATAGTACCAAGTCACAGAAAATAGCGGACGAGCAAAATACAAAGCCATTGCCAACATGATAAAACCAAAGCTAAATTTTAGCCGTTCCATCCACAAACCTGGCTTTGGCAAATATTTCGCGCCAAACACGCTGGCAATAAGTAAAGGAATTCCCATACCTAAACCGAGCAGGAACAAATATAAACCACCCAATGCTGCTTGATCCAAATGTGAGACGTACAGCAATGCTCCCGCTAAAGGCGCACTCATACATGGCCCGACAATCAGTGCAGAAATCACCCCCATAACGCCCGCACCCAATAAAGTACCGCCTTTTTGATATTGCTGAATACGATCTAAACGCTGTAACACTGCTTGTGGTAATGACAACTGATACAGTCCAAACAGGTTTAAAGCAAAGAGCACAAACAACATAGCAAAAACTGCAATCACTACGGGATTTTGGAACCAACGCTGTACGCTATAACCAATGTGTGACGCAACAACGCCCATCAAGCCATAGACTAGCGCCATACTGACGATAAAGGTGATCGCAATTGCTGCCGCTTTATAGCCTGTATTGCGCTGCACCAAAATGCCAGAAAGAATTGGAATCAGCGGCAATGAACACGGTAAAAAAGCCAGTAATACCCCAAAACCTAAAAAGATAAACGCATTCAGTAACAACCCTTGCCCAGACAATAAATTCAGGAAAAATTGATCATTGTTCCATTGCTGATTCAGACTCGTACTACTGGCTGTTTCCGTATTGCTTGAATTGGCTGATGCAGCGAATGTATTGTCTGTCAATGCCGTATCTGTATTTTCAATCTCTAAGGAATTTGCTAAATCAACGTTTTCTACTGATTCAGGGGTAAGTTTAGGATCAGCTTGTGTTACAGCAACGCATTTTCAGCAAGCTGTGCTTTGTTTTCTAGCGTTTGCTGTTCAAGTTTGAGTTCTTTTGTCGTTACAGTATTTGCAGTTGTCGTAACTTGTTTTTGTGTACTAGAACCATTGGCTTGATGCTTATCTACATCATTTAAGTTAGTGTTTAAAGCAGCCTGATTATTCTGATTGAGTTGCTGAAGTAAATTACCTTTGCCCGCACTTAAATTATGCTGTGGCAATAAACCATCGGCATCGGTTTGAATCGTTTTACGCTGTACGGGATAACACAAACCATCTTCAGCGCAGCCTTGCCAAGTAATTTGATATTGCTGATTAGGCTTCACCTGAATCTGTGTTGTCACTTGCCCATAATGCACACGTGTCAGCCCGAAAGTCGGATCATCTTTTTCCTGCCCTGCAGGCAATTTAAAAGCAAGCGGCTTTTGAGCCTGACTGACTTTGAATTGATCGTGATATAAATAGTAATGCGGTGCGACATCCCATTTCAGTTCAACCGTTTGTTCAGACAATGACGTCGCCTGAAACTTAAAAGCTTGATCGGACGCTAAAAATTCATTGGCAGCATTGACCCACACCGCACACAGACTCAACACAAAATAAGCAATGACGCGAATAAAAATCATGTATTTATACTAAAAATTAAAAAACTGACTGTATTATCGGTAAGTGTAGATTAAGAGAACATTAATAAAGATTTTTCTTTGTAAACTTGAGCATTGTAGGTGCCTAATCTAAATTTGTGGCGTGATCGAGATGTGTCATATATTGGGCTGACTGTGGTATAGGAGCAAATATGTTCGTCGTTTTGGTGGAAGATGATCCTTATATTGCCCAAAGTATTGTGGCAGCACTCGAATTTTTAAGTATTTCAGTCGAACACGTGAATAACGCGCGCGATGCCGATTACTTCATACGTCATAGTGCGGTAGATCTGTGCCTGCTCGATTTAGGTCTGCCTGACCAAGATGGTTTACAGTTACTCGAAAACTGGCGTAAAGATGCCATTCATATTCCAGTATTGGTATTAACCGCGCGGAATCATACTCAAGACTGCGTACAGGCGCTCAACTTAGGAGCAGATGACTACCTAACTAAACCTTTTGAATTAAATGAACTGATTGCCCGTGTATATGCATTAAGCCGCCGTCATCGTGGTTATTCATCGAACCAACTGCAAAGTGGTCAGTTACACATGAACCTCGATACACAAGAAGTCAGTTGGCATTCACAAAACATTCAGCTTTCACGCCGTGAATATAGCCTATTGGAAACCTTTTTACGGCATCCGAACCAAATCTTAAAAAATGAAGAACTGATAGATAAAGTGTATGGCTTTCAAGACAGTATCGAAAGCAATGCCTTAAATGTGCATATCTACCATTTACGGCATAAAATCCACCCCGATTTTATTCAAACGGTGCGTGGTGTCGGCTACATCTTTAAACCTGAGCTGCTGACATGAAAAACTACAGTCTGAAATGGCGTTTGGTATCGACCATCAGCTGTGCATTTATTTTGCTGTGGGTGATTGTCTTTGCATGGCTCTACCATGACTTGGAACAACGCTTACAAAATACGCTGGATGAACGACTTTCTACCTCAGCCCGTATGGTCGCCCGCCTGATTCAGCAACTGCCCCTAGAACAACTCACAGAAAGTTTGCATGCCGAATCAGAAAATGCCTTGCTACATAGTTTAATTGCTTGTGAAGTCTCTATTTTCCGTGCCGATGTTTCATTACCACAGCATGTGATTGCACGCACTCAAGGCGCACCGAAAAATTTAAAAAACCAACAAGTCGGTTTCAGCACATGGACAGAAAATGGACTGCAATGGCGTAGTTATGTACTGCGTGAAGGTGAAGTTCAGGTGGTGGTGGCTGAAAAAATTCAGTTACGGCAAAACCTACTTAAACAAATTTTACAGTCGGTACTGATTCCTTTACTGCTTACTTTGATTATTTGTATTTTGCTAATTTTGTGGATTATCCGTCTGGAGTTTTTACCGCTCGATCACATCACCCGCCACTTAATTCAGAAAAAACAATCTTTAGATGAAGCTTCTCGTTATTTAATTGAACTGAGATCACAAAAAATTCCTAAAGAAATTCAGCCTTTTGTCGATAACTTATTGATGCTGATTGAACGCCTACATAAAAGTCTGGAACACGAAAAAAACTTTAGTGCATTTGCTGCGCATGAACTGCGCACGCCGTTAACGGCTATTAAAACGCATGTGCAACTGAGCCAATTGATGTTGAATCAAACCGCATCTGCCCAAGATACAGCCAAAGTCATCGACAATTTAAAACACGCAGAACGCAGCATCCAACGTTATCAACAACTTTTGGAACAACTGTTATTGCTCAGTCAAACTGAAGCAGGTATTCAAGCGGCACATAGCCATGCAGATATGCGTAGCGTATTAGAAACAGTCTTGTCGGAACTGACTGTGGAATATCCCAATTTATCAGCGAAATTACAGATTGATTGGGCGAGTTTGGTAGCACAACACATTAATATTCCAGCGCCTGCGTTGCACATGGTACTGAAAAACTTGATTCAAAATGCTTATTTGCATGCAGAGGATGCGCCAAACATTCAAATTTATATGCAAGACCTGCAATTGATCATTGCAGACCAAGGCAAAAGCCTGAATGAAGATGATTTTACCATTCTGACTCAGCGTTTTTGGCGTAAATCTGCGCATAAACAAGGCTATGGCTTAGGTCTAACTCTAGTCAAAGTATTATTAGAGCAATATGGCTACCTACTTCAATTTCAGGCTAACCAACCGCAAGGTTTAAAAGTGATTGTCAGTTTTGATGCAGCACCTTCTGCAACAGAGAAACAACAGACGGATTAAGCTTTTCTGAGCTTTAACAGCAAATAAAGCAAGATTCAGAACAAGATCACTTAACTTTTGCCAATACCGAACATATTGCTCTACTTTACGATAACGCCATTTTTAAGGTGATTTTTGAAATAAAAGGTCAATGCGTTCTAAAATTTTATCTATGATGTAGATGCTGCGGGCTATTGAGTAGAAGAACATTGGCTAGAAAAAAAATTGCTGAAACTTTCATCACCGTTTTTTTGTTCGATACCACGTCATATTTTTAAATGAGGTAGATATCCGTGCAGATCGTGCATGTGCTTGGTCTTGTGATCAATCTACAACTTAATTAAAGTGTACATAAAACCAACAGCACCCCACTCAAAATATAATACGCAGCGTAGGAGCATCTATTCCAGACTAAAATATAGATAAATATATCAATCAAAGCATTCCATTTAAGCTCATGTTTTATTTAAATAAAGTTGAATTTTTAAAATATCTTATTATCGAAATGATCTTTCTATCGAATCCATAACCACTTGAACGATGATCACAAAACGTATTAGATGATCCACTGCAGTTTGTGTGGTCATCTACTTTGAATGAACTGAAAAAATGGAATCGCCATTTTTTATAAACAGCAACGAAATATCATGCTATAAAGAAATGCGATATTGATGTTGGTTGTTTTCTGGCTTTGACATTCCGAATCAAACCAGTTCAAGTCACTCGCTTGATCAGTCGTTACAGAAAACAAATGAATAGATTTGGTCAGTTGTTTTAGAATATAAAAATCAGCAAAAAAAACTAAAAATGTAATTTTTTAACATTGCGAATTCCCTGCAAAGTTTTCATTATAGAGCCTCATTTTGGCACACGCTTTCTACGTCAAATTAAACAAATTACAAAAAAAATGTGGAATTTTATGCCATAATTAGCAAACTTTGCAGACATCTTGCAAAGTATTATTGCAATTATTTATTGGAGCAAGCGGAATGAGTTCGACCATTTTGGTTATTCATGGACCGAATCTAAATTTGCTAGGAAAGCGTGAACCCGAAGTTTATGGTTACCTCACTCTTGAGGATATAAATCAACAGCTCATTTCACAAGCGCAAAAAGCATCAATTTCTATAGATACTTTCCAAAGTAATTGGGAAGGCGCAATTGTAGACCGAATTCATCAAGCCGCGTTAGATGGCACACAATATATCATTATTAACCCTGCTGCATTGACGCATACCTCTGTTGCGGTACGTGATGCTTTGTTAGGGGTCGCTATTCCATTTATTGAAGTCCATTTGTCGAATGTGCATGCACGTGAGGCGTTTAGACATCATTCATATTTATCAGACAAAGCCATTGGTGTGATTTGCGGTTTAGGCGCAAAAGGCTATGCCGCAGCACTCGACTTTGTTCTTGAAAAAATTCAACCTACTACACAATCTTAAACTAGGAATACTGTCCATGGATATTCGTAAAATCAAGAAACTCATCGACTTGATGATTGAATCTGACTTACAAGCGATTGAAGTTAAAGAAGGCGATCAGTCGATTGCATTAACTCGTCGCAGTCCAGTAGTAGCGGCAGCAGTTCCTGCAATGCCTGCACCTTCTGCAGAAGTACCATCTGCACCTAAATCTTCACCACGTGGTGCAGTTGAAACTTCTCCAATGGTTGGCGTGTTCTATGCAGCACCAAGCCCAGGTGAAGCACCATTTATTAAAGTGGGTCAAACTGTTTCTGCTGGTGAAACGCTTGGTATTATTGAAGCAATGAAAATCATGAACCCAATTGAAGCAACTCAAAGTGGCGTGATTGAAGAAATTCTAGTTAAAAATGGCGAAGTGATTCAATTTGGTCAACCACTCTTCCGCTACCGCGCTTAAGACCTCGGGGATTCACAATGTTGCAAAAAGTTTTAATTGCAAACCGTGGTGAGATTGCCCTGCGCATCACCCGAGCTTGCAAAACTTTAGGGATCAAAACCGTGGGTATCTATTCAGATGCCGATAAAGACCTGATGCACTTACGCTTTTGTGATGAAGCCGTGTGTATTGGTCCGGGTGCGAGCAGTGAAAGTTACCTGAATATTCCTGCAATTATTACTGCAGCAGAAATTACAGGTGCAGATGCCATTCACCCTGGTTATGGTTTCCTTGCCGAAAATGCCGAATTTGCTGAAATTGTAGAAAGTTCAGGTTTCATTTTCATTGGTCCACGCCCTGAGCATATTCGCTTAATGGGTAACAAAGTTTCTGCAATTACTGCAATGCGTAAAGCTGGCGTACCAACTGTACCGGGTTCAGCACACGCCGTTACACCACACAATGCTTTAGCTGAAGCCAAAGAAATTGGTTTCCCGCTCATTGTAAAAGCGGCTGCTGGTGGTGGTGGTCGTGGTATGCGTATTGTAGAGCGCGTAGACACCCTGCTTGAATCAGTTCAAGCGGCTCAACGTGATGCAGAAATGTGGTTTGGTGATGACACGGTCTATATGGAACGTTTCTTACAAAAGCCACGTCACGTAGAAGTACAAGTATTGGCTGATGGTAATGGTCACGCGATTCACCTTTATGACCGCGACTGTTCTTTACAACGTCGTCACCAAAAAGTTCTTGAAGAAGCGCCAGCACCTAACTTACCAGAACAAGCACGTGCCGATATTTTAGAAGCGTGTGTTAATGCATGTAAGTTAATGCAATACCGTGGTGCAGGTACTTTCGAATTCTTATTTGAAGATGACGAATACTTCTTCATTGAAATGAATACCCGTGTTCAAGTTGAGCACCCTGTAACTGAAATGGTGACAGGCATTGACATCATTGAACAACAATTGCGTATTGCTGCAGGTCTAGGTTTAGACATTGAGCAAGATCAGGTTGAAATTCGTGGTCACGCAATCGAATGTCGTATTAACGCAGAAGACCCAACCACCTTCGTACCTTCACCGGGTAAAATTGAACACTTCTATGCCCCAGGTGGTGCAGGTGTTCGTGTAGATTCACACATCTACGAAGGTTATAGCATTCCGCCGTATTACGACTCAATGATTGCTAAACTGATTGTGCATGGTAAAGATCGTGAAACCAGTATTGCGCGTATGCGTCAAGCCTTGGATGAAACCATCTTAACAGGAATTAAAACCAACATTCCTTTGCACAAAGACTTAATTCTGCAAGATAAAAACTTCTGCAAACAAGCAATGGATATTCACTATCTTGAAAAGCATTTGCTAAAGCAACTTGCAGGCAATGAAGAAGAAAAAGCATAAGCAATTTAAGGTTGCTTAAGTTTAAAATGAAGAGCTGATGATTCAACATCAGCTCTTTTTTATTGTTGAGAATAAAAGCTAAACCGTTCATCTATGCAGATCAGTGTGAAGAAAAAACCAATACTCCAAATGAAGTATTGGTTTAAAATTGACTTAAAAACTGAGATCATTTTAGATCATCGAATGATGCAAAATACTAGACAAGATTAATCTAAAAACTCAGTCATGAATGCCAATACTTCTGCGGTTTTTTCGGCATGCAACCAATGCCCTGCATGAGCGACTGTTTCAACTTTTGCGTGAGGAAACTGTGCTTGAATAGCGGCATAATGCTCAGGTAACTCAATATAAGGTGAATTACCGCCACGAATAAACAAAGTATTGACATCACTATGCACCGTCTGCCATGACAAAATTTCGGCATAATGTTCATGTAGCGCATTTAAGTTAAATAACCATTGCCCTTTGCTAAATGACTTCATCAAAAATTGCACAACCATTTCTTCTTGAAGATGCTCACGCATAATTTCCATTGCCGCTTGGCGACTTTCAACTTGTGCATCTTGCACAGCAAACAAGGCTGTAAAAATTTGATCGTGACGATTTTCAGGATAAGCAAAAGGACAAATATCCAATAAAACCAATTGCTGTAAACGCCCAGCAGCCAGAGGAGCTAAAGTCATTGCAACTTTACCGCCCATTGAATGCCCAACCACAGAAAACTGTTCGATATTCAAGCTGTTCAACGTTTCTAAAACATCTTGTGCCATTGCTGCATAATTCATGTCATCACAATGCGCAGACTTACCATGATTGCGCACATCTAATTGAATTACGGTGCGCTGTTCTTGAAATGCACGTGCGAGCATGCCTAAATTACTCAAACTACCAAATAAACCATGAATAAAAACCAAAGATGGCAATGTAGATTCAGGCTGATTTTGCGTGATTTGATAATTTAACAACATAAAATAGACTCTAAACTTGAATTCAAATGATTGATCTATTTAATGAGTTTTGAGTTTATAAATCAAATTTTATATGTGCTTTTTACGGTGAAACTTATAATATTGCTTAGGCTATTTGTGTGAGCCTAAGCAATAACATACAAGATGAACTTTTCTTAAAATTTTATTTAAAGTAATTCAAAGGCAACTTCAAATAACGAATACCATTGGCCTCAGGTTGTGGAAACTTGCCTGCATCCATATTGATTTGAATGGATGGCAGAATCAATTTAGGCATCGTTAAAGTGGCGTCACGTTGGGTTCGCATTTCAATAAACTCAGCTTTGCTTACCCCTGTATGAATATGAATATTCTGCTCTTTTTGAGTTTTGAGCAGCGTTTCGTGTTCATATTTTTCACGTGATTCTGGTAGATAATCATGGCATAAGAACACTCGTGTTTCTTCAGGCAATGCGTATAGCGTTTGCACAGAATCGTACAACTGCCCTGCACTGCCTTTCGGGAAATCACAACGTGCCGTACCATAATCAGGCATAAACAAAGTATCACCTACAAATACAGCATCACCGATCACATAGCTTAAACAAGCAGGCGTATGCCCCGGTGTAGGGATGTTATAGGCTTGTAATTCACCAATCGTAAAAGTTTCATGATCGTCAAACAGATAATCAAATGATTGATGTGAATTGAAATACTTGATATCCAAGTTATAGATAGCACTAAATGTTTCTTGCACAATCGAAATTTTATGGCTCATGGCAATTTTACCACCCAACTGCTCTTTTAAATATTGAGAAGCTGTCAGGTGATCGGCATGCACATGCGTTTCTAAAATCCATTCAACCGTTAATTCATTTTTTTGGATGTAAGCAATGATTTCATCGGCATGAATTGTTGAAGTAGTCGCAGATGCAGGGTCATAATCCAACACGCTGTCAATAATGGCACATTGACGCGTTACAGGATCACTTACCACATAACTGAATGTATTAGTATTTTCATCAAAAAAATGCTGAATATCTGCGTGCATCTTATGCTCCTGCAACCTTACGATGAATGAGAATCCCCACCAACATTGCAACAATGAAATAGATTGCTTGATAATAACCTAAACCAATCAAGGTTAGACTTGGCGCTGGACAAATTCCTGCAACGCCCCAACCGATACCAAAAATAAAACTACCTGTGATCAGTTTAGAGTCAATTTGAGTTTGTTTAGGCAAATCAATTGGTTCATTTAAAATGGTTTTTGGTTCAGCTTGGCGCATAATTCTTTGGAATGGAATAAAGGCAACCGCAATTGCACCCATCATAACAAATGCCAGACTTGCATCCCATGTACCGAAAAGATCGAGGAAGTTTAAAACTTTTTCAGGATTCGACATACCAGAAAGAATCAATCCAGCTGAAAAAATACCACCGAAAACAAAGGCTAAGAAATTTTTCATTTAGAATGCTCCTGTGATATGGCGGATAACATAAACGGTAATAAAGCCAGCTAACATAAAGGTAGCTGTTGCTGCAATGGAGCGCTTAGATAAACGACTCATGCCACAAATACCATGTCCACTGGTACAACCCGAACCCAAACGAGTACCGAAACCAACCAACAATCCCGCCACAATCATCATCAATGGGCTTGCATTCAATTCAACTTTAGGTTGAGCCACGATGCCATAGAAAAAAGGCACAATGAAAATACCTAACACAAACCACAATGCAGGCGTTTTGAACAGCGTTTGCGGATTTAATACTTGAGCCAGTAAACCACTAATGCCTGCAATACGACCATGAACATATAAATAGCCCACGACTGCAAGACCAAGCAATCCACCACCGATTAATGCCAGCAGATAATCATGCATTTTGAACACCCAAAACAATATATGTTTTTATAATATATTATTGTAATTATTATTCAACTATTCTCTTGTAAGTTTTGTAAACTTCATCTGACTATTCGTCTATGTTTGCGATGTGAGAGAGATTTCGCAAGTTTTTGGCTGATATTAAGTCATAAGGCAGAAAATTTAGTCATTCTAAATGACTGCCTCATAACGTAATAAAGATATATCAAAATAGACAGCAACGACAAAAGTTGAGGGCATTAGACTCATTTGTGAGCAAGCGCAATAAGTTCTTTTTTATGCCGACGAATTACACGTTTAGCAGCATCTAACATAATGCGATTGGTAGTCTCATCATCACCAAAGTCAATAGGTTTAGCTGGACACATTGGACGAGCTTTTCGATCTTCGATTGTGTAGTCTTTAAGACGCTTACCCATACTGCACCTCTCAGAATTTCTTAACTTTCACTAATATAACCCCAGTTACGGATAAGCCAAAGATTTAATCACATGAATTTTAGGCTTATTCTTTTGGCAAAGTTGATACGCACATAGTGCAGAAAATACGCCTGCTAAAAAACCAGCAATCGAACGAT
>NZ_VOYG01000022.1:0-38417 GCF_013420785.1 Acinetobacter sp. YH01011 | reverse complement strand
CCTTCCCGAACTCAGAAGTGAAACCTCTTCGCGCTGATGGTAGTGTGGGGTTACCCATGTGAGAGTAAGTCATCGCCAGCTCATTATTCTAAACACCCTCAACTCACGTTGGGGGTGTTTTTTTATGCAAAAAGAAAATAAAGTTAGAAAAATAAAATTATAAAAAGAAAGGAAACATAAAAGTGAAGGCAAAATAAAACCATCAGGGGATGGTTTTAAAGAGTAAGCATACTTTCTAAATTTGATTAGACATCACGTAGTAGTCGACGTGCATGTTTAAATGCTGTTCTTAAACCTTCTTCTAGTGTTGGATGGTAGAACGGTTTATCTAAAATATCTTCAAGTGTGAGTTCTTCATCAATCATCCAAGCCAATAAGTGCGCCATGTGCTCAGCAGCATCCACAAATAATTCAGCACCTAATAACTTTTGACTTTTATTATTAATATAAACTTCAATCGCACCTTTATTTTTTCCCAGCACCAAAGCGCGACCTTGTTTTTCATAAGAAACAAAGCCTGTCGTAAATGCAATATTTTGCTCTTTCAGTTGTTTATAGTTTTGTCCTACAGATGCCATTTCAGGTGAGCTAAACACAATGCCCATGGGTGTTAATGTTTTTATATTTTCAATGTTTGGAAAGCTTAAACAATTATGCACGGCTGCACGCCCTTCATGTGCTGCTTCATGTTGAATGGGAGTATTCGTGTGTGCATCACCCACAATAAAAATAGCATGCCGTCCGAGTTGTTTGGTGTGTGCATCAATTGGGAGCTGTTTGATGTTGTTAAAACTCGTATCAATATTTTCAAGTTGAAGCTGATCTAAATAGCTGCGTCTACCCGTGGCAACCAATACATAATCGGCAGTTAAGCTCTGTGTTTGTCCATCTTCTTGATATTCAATTTGCACGCCTTGTTCTGTTCTTTGTAGTTGTGTTGGCAAGGTTTCAAATTTGATATTCAATTCTTGACTAAGTGTATTTTGTGCAATGGTTTGTAGTTTTGGGCTGCTGAGTGAACCAACTTTACGACTACGTGCAAAAATAGTGGTCTCTACCCCTAAGCGTTGCATAGCTTGAGCCAATTCGATTGCAATTACACCACTGCCAATGACGACCAAAGATTGCGGTAAGTTCTCTAATTCAAAGATTTGATCTGATGTGATTAAGCGTTCACCTAAGTTTACTTTCCATGCTTGCTCATAAGCAGGAGTAGAGCCAACTGCAATAATAAAAGCTTTTGCGTGATATTGTTGTCCATTCACTTGAATTGTATGGGCATCAATAAAAGTCGCAAAGCCTGAAACTTTATGGGATGTTTCCCAGCGATCTACATCTTTTTGTGTGGCACGAGTAAAACGATCACGTAATTGGCGTACGTGCGTCATGATTTGGGATGTATCAATTTTTGCATCTACCGTGAGTGCAACTTCTTGTGCATGTTGTATGTCGTGCATGCGATTGGCACTAGAGATGAGAACTTTGCTGGGCATACAACCAACGCGGGCACAGGTGGTGTCCCATGGACCGTGATTGATGATGAGTAGGTTTTGGGTGTATTTAATTGCTTCTTTATAGGCGCTAATGCCTGCGGTACCTGCACCAATAATAATGAGGTCGTACATGATGGTTACACCTATTTTATTAAATGGTTAACTAATATTTAATTTATAACCTTTAAGTTGAAATAACTACAATTAACAGCCGATATCACGATTTAATTTGTGGTTTGGAAGATTTACATTGAAAGTTTTTGTAATTTTGAGTAAATTCCGTTAAAAGCCGTAAACTATCTTGCGGGTCTGTGACATTTATAAAAACGATGGGTACGAATATGACATATTTTATTAACTTAAAAAAATTAGGGGTAAAGTCTACAGTATTGGCTTCTTCTATCGCATTGGTTGCGTGTGGTGGTGGTGGAAGTGATGGTTATTACAATACGGATAATAGTAGTACAACTAATCCTCCAAATAGTGGTGGAGACAATACCTCAACAACAGACACGTCACAGGTAGCAACACATTTAACAAGAGATTTACAGAGTGCGAGTAGTCAGGAAATTCAATTTGCACCAGATAATTCAAAAGTTTACTTGGCGGTTAAAGCTTTAAATGAAGATAATGGTGGTATTGCCAACAAAAATATTCGCTTATCAATTGCGACAAATGAGTTTGGTGTAAGCAGTACCAACTCTGTAGTTGCGACTGATGAAAATGGTGTAGCTAAATTTGAAATTAATGTTCCTGAATTAGCAGTAGCGGATGGGAAAGTACAATTAACAGCTACTGTGGATGGCACTTCAGTTAGTATTCCCTACACTTTAAATATTAAGAAAAGTAGTACGATTGTCAGTGACTATAGAATCAATGTGACCCAAGGTGCTGTATTAAATCTACCGAATGGCAGTATTGATGTTGTTGCGACTGTAACAGATGCTAAGGGTGGCATTAAAGCGAATCAGTCTGTTACTTTAAATATGCCTGAAGCGATGCGCGGTAAATTTATTATCGCTAATGGCGCAGCAACTCAACAAACAAATGCTCAGGGTGAGGTGAAATATACACTTAAAGCGAGTAGCAATTTTACATCAGCTGATCTTGCTACTTTCGCGGGTAAGTCTGAAACATTAAGTTTTTTGCTAGTTGATGAACATAAAGCTGAAAAAACCGCAATAGCAGATTTAACATTTAAAGACACATCTCAGATTGTCTCAACTCTCTCTGTAATTAAGCCAGATCAGGCTGTTGCTGCGAAAAGTACAACACCTGTAAAAATCCAAGTATTAGCAAAGAATGATCAACATGAACCGTTAAGTGGAAAAGAGATTCGTTTGAGCTTTACAAAAAATGAGCTCGCGTATGGCGTTAAACTCAATAATGCGACTGCTAAAACGAATGCACAAGGTATTGCAGAATTTACGATTAGCACGGCCGATGTTACACATCCACTTGCTTTATCCGACACAGGTATTTCGTTAAGTGCAACCTATACAGATGGTATTAACCTTGAGTCTGGTAGCGTTATTGTTGATGTAGTAACAGAAAATACAAATGCTTCAGATGCAGATGCTATTCAGCGTTTAGAAATTGCATCTTCATATAAAGTGAATGCAAAAAATGACTCGGTTGCTGTAACTGTTAAGGCAATTAATAATAAAGGCTTAGCAGCAACTAAAGGTAAGGTTAAACTTGACTTAAATGCTGAAGCAACATCAAATGGTGTAACATTGGATGGGGCTGCGGAAAAAGACTTGGTGAACGGGTTTGCCACTTTTAATATTAAGACTAATGCCCAAACACCTGCTGCAGTAGAAGCATTGGTAAAAGCAGGAATTAAAGCTAATTTTACGACTGATAATGGTGTAAGCAATGCTATTGCTATTACAGTTGCAAATGAAGAAGTTTCTGAAGAAGCGACGCGCTATTTATCTATAGATCCAATACTGACAGCATTTGATTATACAAAAGATCAAATAATTACAGTTAAAGTAAAAGCAACGGGTGTGAATGGTAGCGCCTTAAAAGGTGAAACTATTTCACTAGGTATTGCAGGGTCTTTAAGTGATGAACAATTGCAAGATTTAGGTTTAAGTCATACAGGTCAGTCTTCTAAACAGACTGAAGCCGATGGTTATGCCACTTTTACTCTTGCTTACAAGGCGAATTTATCGCCTGAGCAAGCTGCTTTAGCTTTAGCGAATCAAGGTATACCATTAGTTGCAACTTCAGCAAATGGTAAGACACAAACATTGCGTCTGAACTTCAAATCACCAACAGATCAAGGTGTGATTGATCTTGATCACTTTACAGTTGATATGTTGGGAGATTTGACTCTAGCAGTTGGTCAAGAGCAAACATTAACTGTTAATGTCACCGCAAAAGGTACAGATGGCGAAGTACTTAAAAATCAGCTGATCAGTATTGGTTTAAATGATGCAGCATTAAATAATGGTGTGAGTTACGTTTCTACACAAGCTATTCGCACAGATGTAAATGGTCATGCAAAATTTACAATTAAAGTAAAAGCGGGCAATGTAACTGAACTCACGAATCTAATTGCGAATGGTTTAACGGTAGTCGTGAAATCAACTCGTACAGATGGTTCCGCATTTACTGTTACAAAGAAAGTTGATGTTGCACAACCACCAGTCGTTTTACCAGAGCTTGCAGGTCTGGATATTGCATATGTAGGTAATATTCAAACTGTGTCAGTGTTGGGTGGTGAAGTTCGTGTTAAAGTTGTTGCAAAAGATAAAGACAATGCCATTATTCCAAATACACCAATTCAAATTGCTTTATCTTCGTTAACTAGCTCACGTGTGTCTTTATCTTCTAACTCGGCTGTAACCAACAGCAATGGTGAAGCAGAATTTACTGTTCGAGTTGCTGAAGGTGGGTACGATGCAAACTTGATTAAAAATGGTATCGTTTTTGCGGTAGTCGGCACAAGTTTAAATAACCCGAATGACCGTTTACAGCAAACCGGTTCAATTCAAGTTGAGATTCCAAAGGATTCTGTAAACTTACGTTTAACAGCAGATCAATCTAATTTGGAATTAGGTAAGAGCTATACAGTGCAAGTAGCCGTTAAGGACGAGCTTGGCGCAAACTCAGCTTACCCTGTGAATTTGGCATTGAATACAGAGGCAATTTCAGCTGGTGTGAAACTGAGTGAAGATTCAGTTTTAACGTCTGCTAATGGACAATTGCCAGTAACTCTTACATTACCTAAGAATATTCCAGCAGTTGCAAAACAAGCTTTATTAGACAATGGTATTCAGGTTAAAGGTATTATTACTAACCCTAAAGGTGAAAAGCTTGAAACTACGCTTAGCTTTACAGTCACTGAAGCGATTAATACGAATCACTTAACAATACAGAGTTCTAAATCGAATTTAAGCACTGCGGGTGACCGTTCAATTATAACTGTTGCATTATTAGATCGAAATAATCAGCCAGTTCGTAATCAGCCAGTAAGGCTGTCTGCAAATAACGCAGCTACTTTAATTATTGGAACACCAGGAAGTGGGCATCAAACCAATACCAGTGAACCTCAAACAGTGATTACGGATTCAAACGGTAATGCGTTCTTCTCGGTTGAGATTGATGGAAGCACAGTTGATGCTGAGTTATTGATTGCAAGTGGAATCGAGCTAACTGCAAGTCATACTAATGAAGCAGGTACAGTAACTCAAATACACCAGTTAAAAGCATTTACACCTGCACCTATTGTGACTCCAACACCTCAACTACAGCCTGCACGTTATAGTCTACGTGTTGCAGCTGCTAAACCAATCATGAATGTACGTAATGATATGACGGATGTTACCGTGACTTTGGTTGATGCTAATGGTGGTGGCATAGCTGATAAGTACGTTGAATTGGCTATTGATAATTTTGCACGTAACGGGGCAATAATTGTAGGAGCATCAGGTTTAACCACAGATGCCAACGGACAAGCCGTATTTAAAGTACAAGTAGACGAACTTGCACGTGATGAAAATTATGATGCCGCAACATTTGCAGATGAAGATCTACGTTTAACAGCGAGATTTAAAGAAGAAGGCTTTATTGATGCGACTCAAGTAACCCAAGTTGATATTGTTCAGGCGGCAGTACAAAATCCAATTGCATCAATTGTAATAGGAGTAAACCCAACGGAAGTTGGTTCATCGAGTGATGGAGTTTATTACACACGTAACCTTTCTGTGAGTGTGGTTGACTTTGATGGTAAGCCGCTAGCTAATCAAGAAGTTGTGATGGATATTACACCTATTACTTACCGTAAAGGTCAGTACATCTGGAGAAACTCAGTTAAGTTAGGTGAAAAATCAGCTCGTGAACAATGGATTGCCGCAGGCGAACGTTACTATGATTTGACGAATCCAAATCATTATGAGCGCAATGGTGTAGTCATGAATAATAACGGTACGCCAGCTGATGATACAGATGATGTACCTGCAAGCCTAAGCACTCAGCCAATCAGTGTTTGTCCAGCAAATGCTTCAGGTGTAGCTATTACTAATCCTGAAGTTATGAATGTACCTGTAAAAGTTCCAACATTCCTAGGGCAAGGAGAAACCGCTAAATATACAACGGATAAAGATGGTAAATTTGACTTTACGATCCGTTATCCAAAAATTTATGCGAATTGGTTAAATGTTCAAATTGGTGCAGCATCTACAATCACTTCATTGCCACAAAGAACAACTTATAATTTAACTTTACCTGCTTTAACTAGCGATTATAGCTCGAATGGCACATTTGGACCTAACCTGCAAAGTCCGTATGGTGTAAATACAACAACATGCCCATAATTAAAAACTAAAAAAACAGCGCTTCGGCGCTGTTTTTTTTATGGGGATTTCAATTTAAAAATTAAAGCGAAGTCCCCACACTCACACCCACCGTCGGGCGTACTTGCATAGAACTACAAGCACTCAGCGCCAAGACACACATCATCACCAATAAAACTTTATTCATGCAACAAACCTTGAAATTTTGCCTGATGAAATAACGCACTAGAACGAGCGCCACTACGACAAATCATCAGAATGGGTTTTGGAAGCTCATTATAATATTTGGCAAATTCAAGAATATCTGTTGGAGAAATTTTACCGCTACTAACGGGTTGATAAATCACGCTGACCTGAGATTTTTCTGCAATATTGCGTAATTCACTGACTTTGACCGCATTGCCAATCTCTTGATCGGGGCGGTTCACAATCACCGATTTAAAACCCTGCCGCATCAATTGTGAAAACTTAGCAGTATTCATCTGACCTGCAACGCTAACTTTATTTGTTAGCATCTGTGTATTGTTCGCATAACTCAACGAGATACTGCTGCAGATCAGAATACAACAAAACACATGTTTGAGGATGGGTTTAGTCATCCAACAAATCCATTTGTTTAGCTAATTGGAATAAGTTATTTGAGCGGTTACCTGTACGACAAAACATCAACACAGGTTTTGGTAATTCATTATAGTGATTGGCAAATGCACGAACATCTAACTCGGTAATTTGACCAGATACTACAGGCTGATAAACATAATCCAAACCTGCAGCACGTGCTGCTTCTTCAATTTGTGCACTGGTGGGCTGTTCAGGACCACCTTCCATATCTGGGCGGTTATTAATAATTGACTTAAAACCTTTCTCAAGTACCTGAGTTACATGCTCAGGACCAATTTGACCTGCAAAACCGACTTGTTCAGACATGGGAAACACTCCATCATTTTATTCATGACAATATGCTTTATGATAGCATTAAGCAGATTCATGAGCTGAATGTTCTGAAATATTTATAACGATGATAACGATAAAATAACGCAATGGAGCGCTTATGCATTCCTACACGGTCGAGCCTTTATATGTCAAAAGCGATCATGAGGTGATTGCTGCAGACTTTTATCGCCCCAAATCTATAGAAAAACCCGCAGTAATTCTAATGGCACATGGACTGGCTGCTTTACGTCATTTTAAATTGGTGCAATATGCGCAGTGTTTTGCACAGGCAGGCTATGCTGTGGTGTTGTTCGATTATCGCTACTGGGGTGGGAGTACCGGTCGTCCGCGTGAATTGGTGTCTATTGAAGCGCAGTTAGATGATTGGCGCAGCATGATTTCACATATCGCAGAACGTAAATCTATAGATGCCAAGCGCATGATTTTATGGGGGACGTCGCTGAGCGGTGGATATGTACTCAGTTTGGCCTCACGCTTACACAATATTGCCGCGGTCATGGTACAAGTGCCTTTTGTAGATGGTGCGGAAAGTGCCAAGTTGTATCCTTTGCAGCAACTTCCTAAAGCCTTGAAAATCTCCAGTCAGGATTATATGGGGGCAAAGGTAGGCATGTCGCCAAAAACACTGCCTGTGGTTGCGCAAAAGGCGCTGTGCTTTTTACCCACAGCAGACAGTTATGCAGGTTATATGTCCATTGTAAACCCCGATCATTACTGGAGTGGAGAAATTCCTGCGCGGGTATTTTTTAATTTGATTCGTTATCGCCCCATTCAAGAAGTGCGGCAAATCAACATCCCTGTGTTATTTATTGCTGCACAGCGTGACAGCCTGATTCCAATTGAATCGAGCCGTGAAACGGCCACCAATATTGCGCCTTATGTGCAATATGAAGAGTGGGATATGCAACATTTTGATATTTATCATGGTGAATGGTTTAAAAAAGCCATTCAGACCCAATTAGAGTTTTTACAGCAACTGTTTGGAGTTCAGTAAATGATTATTGTATGCCCTGGATGTGGTGCAAAAAACCGTGTACCTGAAGATAAATTATCTGCCAATCCTGCATGTGGGCAGTGTCATCAAGCGCTGATTCCGCTTGCACCCATTGAATTGAATGAGCAAAATTTCAGTAATTTTATCCAAAATAGCGATTTACCTATTCTGATTGATCTTTGGGCGGACTGGTGTGGTCCATGTAAAATGATGGCACCGCATTTTGCTGCTGTAGCAAAAGAAAATCCACAAGTGGTATTTGCTAAAATTGATACCGAAGCCAATCCGCGATTAAGCTCAGCATTTAATGTACGTAGTATTCCGACGCTGGTTTTGATGAATAAAACCAATGAAATTGCTAGAATAAGCGGCGCGCTACGAGCGACTGAATTACAACAGTGGTTGGATCAGAAACTCAATGCCCAGTCTTAATGCACTGTTCGTGCTAATTTAATGCAAATGTCCGGAGTGAACGTGTCAGATTCTCATGCAAAACCAGAGGGAGTGCTTTCCCTACAAACAATTGCCATGCCAGCAGATACCAACTGGAGTGGAGATGTCTTTGGAGGCTGGATCGTTTCACAGATGGATTTGGCTGGTGCGATTCATGCCGAGCGTTTTAGTAAAGGACGTTGTGCCACGATTTCCATTAACCAAATGACTTTTTTGGTGCCTGTAAAAGTGGGCGATGTGATCAGTTGCTACACCAAAATTTTGAAAGTGGGCAATACTTCAATTCAAATGCAAATTGAAGTGTGGGACAGCCATGATGATTCACGTGAAGCTGTGCGTGTTACCGAAGGGGTATTTACCTTTGTTGCGGTTGATGTCAAAGGCTCAAAACGTCAGATTCCTGAAGAAGCCAAACAGAAGTTTTTAGAAGCTCAGGCTAGTCAAGCATCATAAGTATCAAGCTAGTCAAACATCGTAATGAAAAAAATCCCAGCACAGTAGCTGGGATTTTTTCTTGGAGAGGAAACAGGCGTTAGGCTTGTTTCTGCTTTAAATGTGCTTTTGACACCCATGCCCACAACATTTCACACTGAATCGGAGCTTCGCCTGATTCATCAATCACACTGACATTGACCAGTGTTTCACCTTTGTCGGTGCTGTGCATGAGTTGTTGCTGTTCTGGGCTGAGTGTGGCAATGGCTGTCATTGCACCTTGAGTTGGACGTTTAAAGTCCACTTTCAGGCTTTTAATCAGCACAATGGCACTATCAGGTACATTCATAGCAGTCACAAAACCTGTAGCAGTTTCGGCAAGCAGCGCCATAGCACAGGCATGTACCTGTCCAATATGGTTTTGCATGGCTTTATGATTGGCAAGACTGACCACCACTTGCGATGGGGTTACTTCTTGATAGCGAATTTTCGCAGTGCCCACCATCGGCACGACACGACCAAAGGCTTGACTCAAAAGGCGGCTTTGAATGCCTTTCGGCAATTTTGATGTTGCTTTGACCAGTTTGTTTAAGCGATTGGTTGGTGTCATGACATCCCCAAATTAATCTTTAAAGTTGTTAAATTGCAGCGGCAGACCAAATTGTTGCTCTTTCAAGAACGCCATGACTTGTTGCAATGTATCGCGTTTCTTGTCGGTCACTCGAATTTTGTCACCTTGAATAGAAGATTGCACTTTAATGCCACTGTCTTTAATGGCTTTGTTAATTTTTTTTGCGGTATCTGAGTCAAGACCATCTTTAAGTTTGATCACTTGAATCACATTTTTACCCGATGCGGTCATTTTTTGTGGGTCAAGCGCCTGAATGTCGACTTTACGCTTATAGAAGTGATTTTCGAGCATGGTATACACTTGCTCACATTGGAAATCACTTTCAGTGGAGATTTTAATCTCTTTGTTTTTTTCATTGAGGTCGATAGAAACATCCTGACCACGAAAATCGAAACGAGTACCGATTTCTTTTTGTGTGTTTTGAACCGCATGATTCACTTCAAAAAGTTCTAATTCAGAAACAATATCGAAAGAAGGCATAATGAAGACCTTTGCAAATGGAAACAATATCTGAGATGCTAGGGATGTTTTCTTCATTTGCCAAGTGTTGTTTTACATCAAAGGAGTGCGCAATGATCCGTAAACAAGAAATTACAACATTTGAGTTCCCAGCTGACGCGATTATCTGGGATGTACGTGATGCAAGTGCTTATGCAGAAGCTCATGTTAAAGGTGCTGTGAATCAGCCAATTAACGATCTATCAGCAGAGAGTCTTACTCAGGTGTCGGCGGATCAACCCATTTACATTTTATGTGGTGGCGGAAGTAAAGCCCCACGTGCAGCGGAAAAACTAGAAGGTTTGGACAGCTCACGTGAATATGTGGTTTTAATGGGTGGTACACGTGCTGCGCGCGACGCAGGCATGCCTTTGGAACAAGGTCACTAAGTATCATCAATATGAAGAAAGCGCCGTAAGGCGCTTTTTTGTTGGGTATCGTTTTATTTCTATTTTCTCTAAGCGAGCGTTAGCTTGAAGGTGGAGGAGCTTTAAAATAAGGCTTCTTGGTTTTCACCTTTTTTTGAAAACGTGTAGCTGCCAGTTTTTGTACTAAGTTTTTAGGTACAGCGCAGGCTTCTGCTAAAACTTGTGCCGCCAGTATTTCACTGCACAACGGGGCAAATAAAAAGCCTTTAGAACCGAGTCCTGCAAAGCTGTAAATTTCCTGATCATCACGCATTTTGCCAAGTAGGGGAAAATAATCCTTACTTTGGGCGCGTAGCGAAGCGCGACCTTGCCAAGTATCTACGGGTGCTAAGTTTTCGGCATACGCAGGAAAGACACTGTGGATAAGTTCGTAGTTATGCACATGGTCTTCTGCCAAGACGTCACAATCTTCCCGATTTGGATAAAACGATGCACCTAAAATCAGTTGATCGGCATTGAGCTGCATGCAATAGCCGCCATAGCTATAGGCTTGTGATAATGGCAAAGCCTGATCTGTATTATTTACCCAGCTAACTTGCCCACGAATGGGTTTAAGCACAGGGTAATGCTCAAAAAAAGCACCGCTTTGCAGCGCTGCACAGACGATGACATGATCAAACACTCCAAGTTCAGTATCTACGCTGTGTAAGATCAGTTGCTGTGCTGTCGTGGTGATTTGTTTAATTTGAGCTTGCTGAAACTGAATGTGCGGATGCGCAAGAATTTCATCACGCAGTTGATGTGGAGAAACTGCTCCTGCTTGCAATAAGTTTAAACTGGCAAAGTCGCTTTGTGGCGTAAGTTCGGTTGCACTCTGTGCTGCTAAAATACCTTTTGGATATTGTGTGGCTAAATCCAGCAATTCATCGGCATGTTTAAGTGCCAGTTGATGAATCTGCAACGGACGAAATGCTTTGAATGCGGCATAGTGATTTAAAGCATGTTGCCATGCCAAAGTCATTAAATGATCAGCACTTTGATGAATTGGGCAAAGTTTTGGGTTTAAGAGTGCCAAAGGATTGCCAGAACCGCCTGCAAGTGGCGCTGTTTGGTCATAGAGCGTGACTTGATGCCCTCGTTGGGAAAATGCCCACGCACAGCTTAAACCCGCAATTCCTGCGCCTATGATCGCAATATGGCGCTGTTGGTTGCTTGTTGTGGTATTTGTTGTAATTTGAGTTTCGTTCTGATCGGATATTGGCTCTATTTCAGGCGCTTGCCAGATGGCTTTCAGCATTTCCCGTTTATGCCCAAAACCGCGTGGGCGGGTGATGTGAATACCGTGTTGTTTTAAGCCACGTTTGAGTACGCCTGCCACACTAAATGAGGCAAAAGTCGTGCCATAATCGGACAGTGCTACAATCGGGTTGAGCACGGTTTCCTGCCACATATCGGGGTTACAGGCGGGTGCAAAGCCATCTAAAAACCACGCATTGACAGGAGCAGTTTTAGCAATGACAGGAAAAACTTCCTGAGCATCGCCTAGCCATAAATCTAGGCTAAAGCGTTCATCTGGAAAGTTTAAACGATGACAGCCTGCAATAGCGGCAGGGTATTGCTGAATCAGCTGTTCAGACAGATGACTGAGTTCGGGCCAAGCCGCTAAGGCACGTATAAGATCGGCTTTGCAAAGTGGAAATTTTTCGACAGAAATTGCGTGTAAATGGCTGCGATTATTGGGACGTACCTGTTGCCATAATTGCCAAAGCGCTAAAATATTTAAGCCTGTACCAAAGCCTGTTTCGCCTACACAAAAATATTCAAAATCATTCAGCGCTGCTAAACGGATGGGTAAGTCATTGCCCTGTAAAAACACATGCCGTGTTTCTAATAAACCGTTGTCTTTAGAGAAATACACATCGCCAAATTGTTTGGAAATGGGCACATCAATACCATCGACCAGTTGCCAATCCAGCTCGGCAGTTTGAATAGGCTGAAACAAAACCAAAGTACCTTAAATCAAGAGGTGAATGCTCACCTTACCATTGGCGGCGACGTTTGGTATAGACATAGCTAGCAATTAAGAAGCCGAGCAATACGCCAACCGCGAGTGTTGCAGCACCGTATAAAAACATTTGCGCACTGCGTTCACTTTGCAGTACTTGAACTTGCACGCCTAAATTATCGTTTTTAAGTTGCAGTTCCTGATTCTGTGCCAAAGCATCGAGGTTTGCCTGTTCAAGTTGTTGCAAACGTGTGCTCTGATCTTTAATCAAGGCTTTGGTTTTAGCTTCCTGAAGGGCTTTATTTTTGGCAATTTGTTCTGCAGTCAGGGGCTTATCTTGTGCAGGAGTAACCCCATTGGCTGTTGCTACAGCTGCCGTGTTGGTCACAGCAGCAGGAGCAGGTGCAGTAGGTGTGGTTGTGGCTGGCTCAACTGCATATACAGGTGAACTGAGCAGAACAGCAACAACACTGGCAACAACGAAACGCATAGCGCTTATCCTTGAGGGAATGCTTTATTGAATGGCTTAACGTCAATGTGGCTATATACGCCTTCTTTTAAGAAAGGTTCATCTTGTAGCCAAGCATCGAGTGCTTCACGACTGTCAAAATCGACAATCATGGTGCTGCCATAAAAGCCTGCTTGTGGATTGCTTGGGTCTTTTGGCATTGCCCCCGCCACAATTAAGCGACCTTCGGCATCGAGTTGTTGCAAACGTGCAAGATGTGCAGGACGGGTCGCAAGACGTTTTTCCAGTGTACCTTCACGGTCAGTACAACTCAGAACAAATAAAGGCATAGTTACTCTCGAATATCGTAGATCAGAAATTATTCAGATGTTTTAAAGTATTTGCGCAATACAATAAACTGCACAATGATAAAGGAAAACATCACAATCATGTCACCAAAAGCGGTGAATTCGCCCCAATATTTTCCATCCCTAAATAAAAATGCAAAAAATACGTGTAGGAAAGACATGACTGCAAACATGGCTGCCCAAGCATAATTCAGGTTTTTCCAGCCAACTTCGGTCAAGTTGAACACAGGCCCAAATAAGCGTTGAATCAGTGGCTTACGATCTTTGCTAAACCATGGTGACAGCAAAAAAGCACCTGCAAATACAATGTTCAAAATGGCAGCTTTCAGGCGAATATAAAAGTCATCGCTTAACATTAAGGTAACGCCACCAAAAATTACGGTCATAAACAACACAATCCACTGTTGTTTATCTAAACGGAATTTTTGCATGATGAACAATGCGCCGTACACCACTAACATCGAGATGATCAGACCTGTGGTGGCCACCAAAATATGGTTGTTATCGACACCGCCTGCAGAGCCGATGAGTTGTAGTAATTGATGATTAGTGTCTTTTGGATCTACAGTTTTGTATAAATAAAAGAAAATAATGAGGGGCACAAAGTCTAAAAGTGCTTTCATGTTAGAGTATCTAAATCTGATCAAATAAATGACATAGTATAAGTGATGCACGGCGTAGATTTACATACACACAGTAATATTTCTGATGGAACTTTGTCACCTGGAGAATTGGTGTCTGCGGCAATTCAGCAGGGCATTCATACCTTGGCATTGACTGATCATGACACAATGGATGGGCTGGCTTTGGCAGAGCAAGCGGCTCAGGGGCAAGATTTAAAGATTATTTCGGGAGTGGAAATTTCCAGTCAATGGTCACGTCCTGCCACTAAAAAAAGCTATAGCGTGCATGTGGTGGCGCTAAACATGCAAAATCCTGCACCTTTACAGGCGCTGCTGGAACAGCAAAAACAAATTCGTGCAGAACGTGCCAAACAAATTTGTGATTTACTCACTCCGCTGATTGGACAAGATATTTATAATGATGTACTTCTTAAAGTCGAAGGCGTAGCAGATCGGATTACCCGTACGCACATTGCCAAAACTTTACAGGAAAAAGGCATTGTAACGCGTGTGCAGCAAGCATTTGATAAATACATCAAAGAAGGCAAAAAGGCTTATGTGAAATTTGATGGCTTGAGTTTGGAAGATACGATTCGGGTGATTCACGACAGTCAGGGTTTTGCCGTGTTGGCGCATCCAACCCGTTATGATTTATCTGCGACCAATATTCGTTATTTAATTGAAATTTTTGCCAAATATGGGGGTGATGCAGTGGAATTGCCGCCTAATATTGACCCTGCATCGACCCGTCAAATGGTGGATCGCATGATTGCTGAACATGGTCTAAAAGTATCTGTCGGCAGTGATTTTCATGGTGAAAATATGCCGTGGATTAAATTGGGCAATATTCCGCGGGTGAAAGATGGTCAAATTGGGATTTGGGAGAGTTTTGTTGAGTAACTCCCTCATCCCAACCTTCTCATATAAGCAGATGTGATATCCATTATTAAAATTTAGAAAGGATAAAAACTCCTTCTCCCTCTGGGAGAAGGTTGGGAAGAGGGTCTAAAGCAAATTATTGTCCTGTGCCTGAATTGGTGGTGGCGTTGGTTTACCCAACGTACCCAATAATTCAATTTCAATGGTTCTTACCATGGCATCTAAAGGTAAGTCATTGCTTTGCGTGCCAAAAGGTTCTTCAATTTCAGAACTGAGCGCATCCAGACCTAAAAAAGTATAAGCCAAAATACCGACCAAAAGCGGAGTCGCCAATCCGAGTGTAGACCCTAAACTAAAGGGCAACATAAAACAGAAAAAGTACACTGTTCGGTTAAGTAGGACTGAATACGCAAAAGGGAGCGGTGTGGTAGCAATACGGTCACAACCCGTGAGTACCAAACTCAGCTCTGTGACGTGTTGATTCATTTGTGTGTAAATAATATCGGAAATTTCGCCCTCTTTAAGTGCTTGCATTAACTCCCATTGAATCAAACTGAGCGTGTATTGCGGCGCATTGGCTTGTTGATACAGTTGGGTAATTGCTTGCTGACTCATGCCACTGGTTTGAATTAACTCGGTTGGATTGGCAGTTTGATGACGCAGGCGGTCGCGCAAGACATTGGCAAATACAATGACGTGCTGAATGACGCGTTCACGTCGTGCTTGACTAAGTATACGGCAGTCGCGGTCAAAGTGGCGCGCGTTGGCAATCAGCATGCCCCAAAGTTTACGTGCCTCCCACCAACGGTCATAACAGGCAGAGTTTTTAAAGCCCAAAAAAATCGACAGCACCACCCCAATTAAAGTAAAGCCAACCAAAGGCAATTCTGGAAAATGAAAATAACCAATATAAGACAAACCGCCAATAATGGTGGAGATCAACATCACCAAGCCCAAAGGCGGTAAGACCTTCGGTAAAATCGTGCCCCGCCAAGAAAACAGTAAGTTAAATACACTGGGTTGATCGACTATCATTTTATTAGAATCATCACAATTTTTTGATGATCTTCTGTGCTTGTGCAGGCTTTGTCAATATGCAAATTTTAAGTGTGCTCAAATTTAAGCAGTTGTTGTTCGGCAAAGGAAAAATTACCTTCACTTGAGATGATACAGTGATCGATCAAACGCAGCTCTAGCAACTGACAGGCTTGCTGAATCTGCTGCGTCAGGACTAAATCTGCAGGTGAAGGTTGTGGTAAGCCGAAAGGATGATTGTGTGCAATCACAATCGCTGTGGCATGTTGACTAATCGCAAAACGTAGCAATTGATTAATGGAAATTTCACACGAATTTAATGCACCATAAAATAATTTTTTAAAGCTGATTTTGCGTAAACAGGCATCAAGGCAAAGCACCGCAAACACTTCTTGGGTTTCGCCCAAAAGTTCAAAACGCAGATACTCCATCAAGCGTTTGGAATTGCTAAGCTCAAGTGCATCTTGTTTTAAATGTTCGGCTACATAGCGCCGTCCAAGTTCTTTAACTGCCATGAGCTGTGAATATTTACTGTTACCCATGCCGTGAAATTGACACAACTCGGCAATGGGTGCATCGAGTAAAGTAGTGAGATTGCCAAAATGCTGAATTAGCAATCGTGCCAACTCCACCGCAGAATGTTGTTGCGAGCCTGAGCGCAGGAAAATAGCCAGTAGTTCGGCATCGGACAAACTTGCAGCACCATTTTGAATCAGACGCTCACGTGGCCGTTCTTGTTCAGGCCAATGTTTAATAGATAAATGCATTGTTATTTGACTTTTTTATTCTAAATTTGAAACTTAAATCCCAACAGATCTCTTGGGAATGACATTATTTAATGCTATTGTGAGCGCCACTGCAACAAAAAGGTGGCTTATTTGTGAGCTTCGATTTAAGCGTCCTCCCTCATAAAAATATTATTTTAGCTGTGACAGGCGGCATTGCGGCCTATAAAAGTGCGATTTTAGTGCGTCGTTTAAAGGATGCGGGGTTTAGTGTTCGCGTGGTCATGACCAAGGGGGCACAAGCTTTTATTACACCGCTGACCTTTCAAGCACTGTCAGGCAATCCAGTACATACCGAATTATTAGATACCGAAGCCGAAGCAGGCATGGGGCATATTGAATTGGCACGGTGGGCCGATTTAATTTTGGTTGCGCCCGCCAGTTGCGACACCTTAGCCAAATTTGCTGCAGGTCTGGCCGATGATTTGCTCAGTACTTTATATTTAGCCACCAGTGCACCAGTTTGGGTTGCACCTGCCATGAATCAGCAAATGTGGGCAGCCAAAGCCACACAGCGTAACTTAACCACTTTGGTGGAAGATGGCGTGCATGTAATTATGCCCGATGCGGGCGAACAAGCCTGTGGAGATGTTGGTTTAGGGCGTATGCCAGAACCTGAAGATTTGGCGCATCAGGTGACGCAGTATTTTCATCAGGCACAGCGTGCTTTGGTGGAAAAATTTGGCATGTTGGCAGGCAAAAATGTCACCATTACAGCAGGCCCAACCCGCGAAGCTTTAGACCCTGTGCGTTATATTTCTAACCATAGTACAGGCAAAATGGGTTTTTCTTTGGCTGCAGCCTGTTATGCAGCAGGGGCAAAAGTCACGCTTATTGCAGGCCCAGTTAGTTTAGATACGCCAAATGGGGTACAGCGAATTAATGTGTCTTCTGCAATTCAAATGCTAGATACCAGTTTGCAGATGCTTGAACAAGGCTGTGATATTTTCATCGCTACAGCCGCGGTGGCAGATTACCGCGTGGCAGAAATAGCGGAACACAAAATTAAAAAATTAGGCGATGAGCTGAATGTGGCGTTGGTCAAAAACCCTGATATTGTTGCGACCATTGCACAACAGGAAAAACGTCCGTTTATGGTTGGCTTTGCTGCAGAAACCCGCAATGTAGAAGAGTATGCAGCAGGCAAGTTGGTGGCGAAAAAGCTAGATATGATTGCCTGCAATGACGTTTCCCGTGCCGATATTGGTTTTGCTTCCGATGAAAATGCCATGACGGTATTTTTTGCCGAAAGCTACCGTATGGAAAAACGCGATTTGGAAAAAGCCTCGAAACAGGAAATTGCGCAGCAATTGGTCGAAGCGATTCATGATGCCTTGTATCGAGATCCATCTCAGGATGATGATTTTTAATTTTGATCGTCCATCAGCAAACGGATGACATAAAAAACCGCTGAAATTTCAGCGGTTTTTTTATATCCAATCGCGAATTAAGCTTGACCTTCAGCTGCAGCGGCTTGAGCACGTTGCATATTGGCTTCAAACTCGGCATCGAAGTTGATTGGCGTTAACAATAATTGTGGGAAGCTGCCTTTGGTAACCATATCATTCACTGCTTCACGCAAGAATGGGAACAAAATGTTCGGGCAGTATGCGCCAAGAATGTACGGTAAACGCTCTTCTTCAACGCCATCAATCAGGAAAATACCAGCTTGGGTAACATCAACAATAAATGCAGTATCGCCCGCGTTGTTGGCTTGAACCACAACTTTTAATGCTACTTCAAAGTGGGTTGGATCAATTTTTTCTGCAGAAGATGACAGGTTGATGTTCAATTCAGGCTGCCATTCTTTGGTAAATACTTGTGCCCCAGGAACTTCAAAAGAAATGTCTTTGGTATAAATACGCTCTAATGCCAATTGTGGTTGAGCTTGTTGTTCTTCACTCATGTTAAATCCTTAAGAGTTGGTTATCGTGTTATGTTTATGCCAATAATTGATCGAGCTTGCCTTCGCGATCTAACGCATATAATTGGTCAAAGCCGCCAATAAACTGGTCATTGATGAAAATTTGTGGAACGGTACGATGATTGGTGCGTTGCATTAATTCAACACGTACTTCAGGCGCTTCATTCGACAAATTAATTTCTTTATAGGCAACGCCTTTACGCTCAAGGAGTTGTTTTGCACGAATGCAGTATGGACATACAGTCGTTGAATAAATAGTGACTTCAGCCATGATTGTTCTCCTTGCGAAAAATATTGGGTAAAACTATTTGCTTTTTACTAAAGGTAAACCTTGTGCTTTCCAGTTGCTAATACCGCCATCTAAACGATAGGCATCGGTATGTGCGACCTGTTGTAAAGCACTGCCTGCAACCTGACCCAAGTTACAGATAAAGACCAATGGGCGATCTGAGGTTTTTAACTCTTCAACATGCTTGGTAATTTGGCTATAGGGAATATTGCGGCTACCACTGATATGACCTTCACGGAAATCTTTGGCATCACGTAAATCAATCAACATGGCATTTTTAGCTTTGACTAAAATACCCAAAGATTGTGGGGAAATTTTGCGACCATTGCGTTGACCTTCTAACACAAAGAACAACACTACCAATACAGCCAGCGTCCCAAATAAGAAGGGATGATTCCCCATAAATTCGAACCAACGTTCCACAAGTCACCTAATTACAATGTCAAAATTGTTCAAGAGTATAGCGTATAAATATGGCGATCAAAAACACCGCTTCAAGGGCAGCGCCACAATAAAATTAATTTTTTTGTTGCGCTTCGGCAATTTCATCACACAGTCTTAAATAACTGTCTAAACGACGCGATAAAATTTCGCCTTCTGCAGCAGCCAGTCGCAGCGCACATTGCTTTTCATGTTTATGGGTACAGTTGCGGAATTGGCAATGACCCAACAGGTTTTCAATTTCAGGAAAACCATTTTGAATTTTATCTTGGCTCAAGTGCCACAAACCAAATTCACGAATCCCCGGTGAGTCAATTAAGGCAGCACCATCTCCAAAGCCAATTAAACGAGTAGAGGTTGTGGTGTGCTGTCCAAGTGCCGAGTTTTCCGAAATGATATTGGTCTTTTGCGCCGCTTCAGGCACGATGGCATTAATCAGCGAGCTTTTACCCACGCCCGATTGCCCGACAAAAGCTACCGTTTCACCTGCTAAACGTGCCGCTAAATGCTCTAAATTCGCATCGGATTGGGTTTGCATAACTTCATATCCCAAGTCTTGATATTCCTTGAGCAAGTCTAAAATCGGGTCGTTTTCTTTGAGTAAATCAGATTTGTTTAAAACCAATAAGGCGGGAATATCGGCATCGGCACAAGCAACCAAATAGCGGTCAATCAAGCCCGGTGCAGGTTCAGGCAAAGGCGCAAAAACAATCACAATCAAACTGATATTGGCGGCAACAGGTTTAACTTTGTGATAACGATCAGGTCGGGTCAATAAAGATTGGCGTGGATGAATCGCGGTAATAATTCCTAAACCTGTATTTGGGTCGGCCTGCCATTTGACCCGATCTCCCGTCACCAATAATTCTAAATTGGTACGAGTGTGACAGCGCCAAATACTGCCTATTTCAATAGGTTTCCAAAATGGTTCAGGCTCACCTGCGTGCACCACCGGTTTTTCAGGATGAATTTCAGGAACAGATAAAGCCTGAACTTCTAATTGACGACCATAGTGTTGTACCACCAAGCCTTCTAAATCATGTGAAGTGTCAATGTCTGCCTGACGTGACTTGTGTTGTTTTTCAATTCGACGTTGCTGTTGTTCAGTCAATCGACGCTTACGAATTAAAGCCATTCATATCCTAAAAAAACCATGAACTCAGGATGGCAAAAATAGCATGAAGCGGGGGCACAGTTACAGCCAAGAAGCAAGAAATTTGCTACTATGCTGTTTTTAAGCCGAATAAGATTGCACATTTATGAGCAGCACGCCTGATACTCGCCTCATTTGGATTGATTTGGAAATGACAGGTTTAGATACCGATAACGACCAAATTATTGAAGTGGCTACCATTGTGACCGATGATCATTTAAATATTTTGGCAGAAGGTCCTGTGCTGGCTGTGCATCAACCTGATCGTATTTTAAATGCCATGGATGAGTGGAATACACGTCAGCATGGACAATCGGGCTTAATTGAGCGTGTGCGTCGCAGCAAACTCACTGCGCAGGATGCAGAGCAGCAAACCATTGAGTTTCTAAAAAAATGGGTCAATCCTAAAACATCGCCAATGTGTGGCAACTCAATTTGCCAAGACCGCCGTTTTTTACACCGTTTAATGCCTGAATTGGAACAGTACTTCCATTATCGTAATTTGGATGTTTCATCAGTGAAAGAGTTGGCAAAGCGCTGGCGTCCAGAAATTATGAGCGGTTTGAAAAAGAATGCGTCGCATTTGGCGATGGATGATATTCGTGATTCGATTGCTGAGCTGAAATATTATCGCCAATACTTTTTTATTATGAATCAGGACTAAAACCTTTTTCTGCGTAGGAGATGGAGCTGTAACAGTAACAGCGATCTCTTACGCTTAAACTGTGTTGGTCACTCATAAATAAGAAATAATAAGATATGACTCAGCATTGCCTTATGCCTTACTTTATATAAAGATATTAGAGGCAAGTTTGTATAAAGCTAAGCAATGCTTAGGTGTTCATTGGTTAAAAGCCAAGCAAAACCAAAAGCTTTATTTTCCTGCCTGCCAAAATGCTTCACCTGCCTGAATTGGGTCGCCTGTTTGCGCCAAAGTCTCAAGCCAGACATCATATTGCGCGATGATTGGATGTTGGCTAGGGTGAAAGTCAGGTTTAAACCAATCACGATATTGTGATTGCATTTTGCGTAATTTCCCTTGTTTGCCAAACAGCCATTGCAAGCCACGTACATTCATTTTAAGGCGCTGGGTACGATTAAACCCATCGCATCTCAGCATGACATTGGCGCGGTACAGGGTAAATCCGAACATTAAACCTGTGGTCAGCACCAACGCCATTTTTCGAGTCACTTCAGGCACATTGCCCACCTGTTGCATCACATCAAACGCCACATCACGATGTTCCATTTCTTCAATCGCATGCCATGCAAATAAAGCACGGACATAAGGATGTGCATCTTGCAGCGTGTCTTTTTCGCCATAAAAAGTTTCTGCCATAAGTGCGGTTAAATGTTCCGCAGCTGCTGTCATGGCGATGTTGTATTGGGGCGAGCGATATTTCAGTTCAAACTTAAACACTTTGTTTAGACGCTGAATAAACTGATCTACAGGCATGCCTTGATCTTTCATGACCTGATTCATTTTGTCGTGTGCAATGCCGTGCTGAGCTTCTTGTCGAATAAAATCGGCAACACGCTGTTTTAAGTCAGGGTCTTGAATTTGATCACGGAACAAACGTACCGATTGAATGAAATAACGCTCGCCATCAGGAAAAGTCAGGCTCAAAGCATCAAACATGCGGGTTAAAAACGGGTCACCTGCAAACCAGTAACGCGGCACATCGGCTAATTTAAAATCGAGATTGCTGCGTACTATGGGCGCAGCATGATATTGGACAAGTGCATTCATTTTATTTTATTTCACTCTGGTCAATCCTGTTTGCATTATGTCGGGCTTTGGCAGATTTGTTTTGACAGTATTTGCCAGTTTTTATACATTAAACGACAAAAGAAAATGATGCATGTCAAAATGAGCAAGCACATGAGCGAAATTCAAATTCCAAATGGCTATTATCAACTTTGGTTACGCTATTTATCTGCACAGGGCAGAGTTCCTGAGCAGCTTGGATTTTCGCCTGCACAATTGCAGCATTTACAGCATGTGTTGGCATTGCCTATGGATACCCAATCGTCTTATCAATTTTTTAATGAGATCATCCAACACAGTATTCAGTTTTTAGATTGTCCAACGCTTGTTTTTGAATTGGCGCGTTATATTCAGCCTGAACATTTTGGTGTGCTCGGCTATATGGCATCGCGTAGTAACAGTGTTGCAGAAGCCCTTCAATATATGATGCGTTTTAGTCGTTTGGTGGTAGATGGTACGGCAGCCGTACCGATGCGACTGGAACAACAACCAGATGCTTTATATTTATCATGGCCGTTGGTGGATGAAAAATACAGCTTGGTTCATGAAATGACTTTTGCCTGTATGACTCAATTGGCCATGCAAATTTTTGATTTTCAACACTCTCCGATACGGGAGATTCATTTTGCCCATGCACCGCGTATGGCGATGCTGCATTATGAAAAGTTTTATGGTTGTAAGGTTTTATTTAAGCAAGCGGAATATCAAATTGTTTTAAATTTAGAAAGCCTCAGTTTAAAACCACAGCAAGCCGATCCCTCTTTAATTCATTTACTCACCAAACAAGCTGAAGATGCGATTGCGTTAAAACCACAATTAGAAACCGTGCAGCAGCAAGTCCAAGAGCAGGTGGCGCATTATTTACGTTATGAACAGCAAGTGCCGAGCATTGAATGGGTGGCACAGCGTTTATTTCGTTCAGGGCGGACGTTACAGCGTCAGCTTAAACAGGAAGGTACGGGTTTTAAACAGATTCTGGAAATAGAACGGATGCAGCGCTGTGAAAACTTACTACAACAAAATGTGAGTCTAAGCGACATTGCACAGTTGTTGGGTTATTCAGACCAGTCGGCTTTGGCACGTGCTTATAAAGACTGCACAGGACAGACCTTGCTAAAACGTAAACAGCAATTGCAGCAAGCAGAGAATGATGCATTTTCTATACAGCAAGGTACGTTATAAATTGGATCAATTGGCTCATGATCATCAGGTCATTTTGCGCTAAGAGATTGAAAATAAGCTGTGTGTAGCCATGACCGAATCAGCTTTTGCAAGGTTGATAAAGCCTAAGATAAAACCTGAAGTTGTTTATTTTTATCAATATTTTTAAATTTAAAAGCACGATTGAGCAAGTTTCAAAAACCGATAAGCAGGCAAAATTAGGCATCTTTGATCATTGAGAAAAAAGCGCAAATATCAGTAAATGTAGCCTCGCGGTTGTTCTGAATAAATCGTTTTGCAAACAGAAATGCAGCAACCCATGCCTGTGCGCTATTCATTGAGTAAAAAATAGCGTTACAATGGGTCAATTTGTATTTCTACAATAGCAAATGTCTCAGTTTTAATCATTCAAGGAAAATACAACCCTATGTCACGTTTAGCCACACGATTTGCACAGCTTGAATCTCAACAGCGTAAGGCCTTAGTTTCTTATGTTATGGCAGGTGACCCTCATCCAGAAGTCACAGTTCCGTTGTTACATCAAATGGTCGAGGCAGGGGTAGATGTCGTTGAATTAGGTTTGCCGTTTTCAGACCCAATGGCTGATGGTCCAGTAATTGCCCTCGCTGCAGAGCGAGCGTTGGCAGGTGGAACCAATACGCTAGATGCTTTAAACATGGTCAAAGAGTTCCGTCAAAAAGATCAGGAAACTCCTGTGGTATTGATGGGATATTTAAACCCTGTAGAAGTCATTGGTTATGAAAAGTTTGTTGAATATGCACATGACTGTGGTGTCGATGGTGTACTTCTGGTCGATTTACCACCTGAAGAAGCCCAAGAATTTGATGAAGTCCTGAATAAATATGGGATGAATCAAATTTTCTTGTTAGCGCCAACTTCTACACCAGAGCGTATTCAATTTGTTGCAAACCAAGCCAGTGGCTTTATTTATTATGTTTCTTTGAAAGGCGTGACGGGTGCAGCAACACTTGATGTTGCAGAAGCAGCAACCCGCATCCAACAGATTAAAGCTGTAACCAACGTGCCTGTGGGTGTGGGTTTTGGCATCAGTGATGCTGCATCTGCCAAAGCAATGGGCGCGGCTGCCGACGCAGTCATTGTCGGAAGTGCTTTTGTAAAACAATTTGCGAGCTTAGCACCAGAACAAGCCGTCATTGCAACGGTTAATAAAGTGAAGGAGCTTCGAGCTGCGCTCGATGAGTTAGTATGAGTCAAGAAGTGAAAACAGGGAAAATTCTAAGCCCATCGACGCCGTGGACTGCACGTGGTGTACCTGGTATTGAAACACCAGATGAGCAACAAGCGTTAAAAGCGATCTTTACTGAACCAACGATTGAATGTCCAGAATGTCATGCCTTGGTGACACGTACGGCAATGTCGTTCAACGCTTATGTATGCCCACAATGTGATGAACATTTACGTATGAAAGCGCGTGAGCGTTTAACTTGGTTCTTTGACCAAGTGCAAAACGAATTAGGTCAAGAATTCTCTGCCAAAGACCCACTCAAATTTGTAGACAGCAAAGCTTATCCTGAGCGTATGACTGAAGCGCAAAAGAAAACGGGTGAAACCGAAGCTTTAGTGGTGATGCAGGGCTTATTAAAAGATATGCCAGTCATTGCTTGTGCATTTGAGTTTGATTTTATGGGCGGCTCAATGGGTACCGTAGTGGGTGACCGTTTTGTGCAAGCTGCTGAACGTGCGATTCAGCAAAAACAACCGTTAATTTGCTTCGCAGCATCGGGCGGTGCGCGTATGCAAGAAGGCATGTTGTCATTAATGCAAATGGCGCGTACTTCTGCAGCAATTCAACGTATGAAAGAAGCAGGCTTACCTTACATCGTAGTATTAACACATCCTGTATATGGTGGTGTAACTGCATCATTGGCGATGCTGGGTGATGTGCACATTGCAGAACCTAAAGCGATGATTGGTTTTGCGGGTAAACGTGTCATTGAGCAAACTGTACGTGAAAAACTGGAAGAACCGTTCCAACGTGCAGAATACTTACTTGATCATGGTGTGGTCGATCAAATTGTCCATCGTCATGCATTACGTGATACAGTTTATCGTATTCTTGCGAAACTGATGAACTTGCCTTGAACACAGCACCTCTTGCAACCGATGATTTAAACACATGGCTCAATTATTGGAGCCATGTTCACGTTACGGGTATTGATTTAGGTTTGGAACGGGTCATTCCCGTTGCAGAAAAATTGGGTGTAACCCATCCTAAAGCTAAAGTCATTACGGTTGCGGGAACCAATGGCAAAGGCTCAACCACAACCACTTTAGCGGCTATTTTAAATGCGCAGGGCTATCGGGTTGGGTTGTACCAATCGCCACATATTTACCGTTTTAATGAACGAGTCAAATTAGCAGGCGTCGAAATCGATGACCAAAGTTTGATTGATGCTTTTGTGCAAGTCGATCAAGCACGACGTGATTGCGATCTGAGTTTATCTTTTTTTGAGGCCACGACTTTGGCAGCCTTTGTGATTTTTAAAGCACGTGATTGCGATGTATGGGTGCTTGAAGTCGGTTTAGGTGGACGCTTAGATGTGGTCAATGTCGTCAATCCTGATGTGGCGGTTATTACCAATATCGGTTTAGATCATGTCGATTGGTTAGGCGATAGCATCGAAAAAATTGCCTATGAAAAAGCAGGCATTATTCGTCCTAACATTCCTGTCATTTTTGCAGGTCAGCAAGATTTGCCTCAAGCTATTCACGACAAAGCAGCAACCTGCAATGCACCTTTGTTTGTCTTGAATCGTGATTATTTTTATCGGGATATGCAAGATGGTCAGTCATGGATGTTTGCTGCATCGGGTTGTACCTTAAAACTTCCAACAGGCAGTTTAGCCCTCGATAATATTTCAACGGCTGTGGCAGCAGTCTTGCACAGTGGTTTAGAAATCACCCAAGACGCAATTGCACAAGGTATTCAAACGGCCAAATTGGCGGGACGTTTTGAAATTCGTCAAATTCAGGGCAAAACCGTGATTTTTGATGCAGGACATAACCCGCATGGCGTTGAATTTTTGTTAAAGCAATTGCGCAATTTCTTAAATTACAATAAACAGTACACTGAAGTGGTCAGTGTTTTTTCAATGCTTGCAGATAAAGATATAAATTCTGTGGTTGAGTTATTGAAAGATAGTGTCGTAATGTGGAAAATTGCCACATTAAATGTGCCTCGTGCGGCGGAGATCACGGTTTTGGATCAGGCTTTGCAAGGCGAAACAATACAACACTTCGACAGTATACAATTGGCTTTTAAATCAGCACTGGATGAAACAAAAAATAATCAGCTGATTTTGGTATGTGGATCATTTCATACCTTAGAAGCGGTATGGGAGTATTTGGAAGAATGTCAATGAATAACAAACAGCGCTGGATGGGTGGCGTTGTTTTATTAGGTGGTGGTGTTTTATTGGCAGCATTGCTTTTAAAAGGGCAAGAAGAAATACATCAAAATAATGTGAAAACCCCAAGCCAAGCCGAACAAGTTCAACATAAAAATGCCAATCAGGCAGAAATGGTGCAATTGCAACCTTTAACTGTCGATGTGCAAACCGAGCAGCGTCTGCTTGAAGAGCAGCGCCGTGCGCGTGAAAAAGCAGTAGCGGAGCAAGAAGCACGTGCAGCTGAGTTTTTAGCGATGCAACAACAGGCAGAAGCTGAAGCAGCGCGTAAAGCTGCAGAAGAATATGCTGCCTTAAATGCATTGCGTTCTGGTCAGCAGCAAAGTTCTGACAATATTCCACCGGAATTGGTCGAAGATGAACAAGCCAAGCAAAAGCGTTTGGCTGAAGAAAAAGCTGCCCAGCAAAAGAAGTTAGAGCAGCAAAAGGCAACGGATGCCAAGAAAGCTGCTGAGTTAAAAGCCGCGCAAGAGCGTAGTGCTGCAGAGAAAAAAGCAGCAGATGAAAAGCGTTTAGCGGAAGAAAAACGTATTGCAGAAGAGAAGCGCAAAGCGGAAGAACAACGCCAAGCCGATGCAAAACGTAAAGCTGAACAAGAGCGCAAAGCAGCAGAAGCGAAAAAAGAAGCAGAACGTAAGGCTGCCGAAGAAAAACGTAAAGCTGAGGAAAAACGCAAAGCTGAAGAAGCTGCCAAGAAAAAGGCTGAAGCTGAAAAAGCACGTAAGTTATTGGAAGAAGGCGATAAGCAGTGGATGGTACAAGTGGCTTTGGCTGCTAACCAAGCCAATGCCGATGCTTTGGCGGCAAAACTGAAAGCCAAAGGTTATAAAGTCACCCAAAGTCCAACGTCTAAAGGGGTTCGGATTATGGTTGGGCCATCTAAAGACCGTGATGCTGCAGATGCAACCCGCAAGAAAATTACCGCAGACCCAAGTTTGAATATGAAATCTGCATGGGTGATTGACTGGGTACCGTTAGATAAACGTGACTAGATCATTCGATCAAAATGTTTATTAAAAAGGATTTAATCTTTTGGGTTAAATCCTTTTTTAATGCTGATTGAATTTAGGCGTGTTTCAAATGCTTTGATTGTAAAAAGCCTATCCGAAGATAGGCTTGCTCATGTAACACTTAATTAAGTGCGGTTCGGTTGTTTGGTCAAACGTAAATAAGGCTTGATGGCTTTATATCCACTTGGGAAGCGTTCTTTAAGTTCCGCTTCATCCTGAATGGCAGGCACAATGACCACATCTTCACCATCTTGCCAGTTGGCAGGCGTTGCAACCTTGTAATTGTCAGTCAGTTGTAGTGAATCAATGACACGTAAAATTTCGTGGAAATTACGTCCTGTAGAAGCAGGATAAGTAATGATCAAGCGTACTTTTTTATTTGGATCAATAATGATTAATGAGCGGACAGTCAGTGTTTCGCTGGCATTCGGGTGAATAAAATCGTACAGGGTAGACACTTTACGATCTTGGTCAGCAAGAATTGGGAAATTAACCGTTGTATCTTGAGTTTCGTTAATATCTTGAATCCAGCCTTTATGAGATTCAGCATCATCTACAGAAAGTGCAATCGCTTTGACATTGCGCTTGCTGAATTCATCTTTCAGTTTTGCGGTATAGCCTAGCTCGGTGGTGCAGACAGGTGTGTAATCGGCAGGATGCGAAAATAGAATGCCCCAGCTGTCACCTAAAAATTCATAAAAATCAATTGGGCCTTCATTTGAATCTTGCGTGAAGTTCGGTGCAGTGTCACCTAAGCGAATAGTCATTGTGTACCTCTGTCTTGTTTTGTTGTGTGATGTGTGCGTACTACTATGCGCCATTCCTTTTGCAGAATTAAATAGTGTTTTTGTATGTGCTTATGAGTAAATTGAATATGCTGTGTCGTTTTTATTGCATTTTCAAAATAGATTGATGTGTGATTGCTATATATCGTCCGCTCGAAATTTGTTACATTAACTGCCACTTAGCAGCGAGAAATGGCAAGTAGAGATTGGAATTTTTAATAGGTTTTTGTGCAAAACCCTTGTACTTCAAATTTCTAGCACCATAATAACCACTAAGAAAAACCTATTTATTTGACAAGCAAGATTTAGAGAGTTTATTCATGTTGGCAAGTCTGATCGGAGGAATCTTCGGTACTAAAAATGAGCGCGAACTCAAACGCATGCGTAAAATCGTAGACAAGATTAATGCGCTCGAGCCGACGATATCTGCCTTAAGCGATGCAGACTTATCTGCAAAAACCGAAGAATTCAAACAACGTTATAACAAAGGCGAAAGTTTAGATAAATTATTACCAGAAGCATTTGCAGTATGTCGTGAAGCGGCTAAACGTGTCATGAGCATGCGTCACTATGACGTGCAGTTGATTGGTGGTATTACCTTGCACGAAGGTAAAATTGCAGAAATGCGTACAGGTGAAGGTAAAACCCTAATGGGAACTTTGGCCTGCTATTTAAATGCTTTAAGCGGTCAGGGCGTGCACGTCATTACTGTGAATGACTACTTGGCGCAGCGTGATGCTGAACTCAACCGTCCTTTATTTGAGTTTTTAGGTTTAAGCATTGGCATTATCTACTCCATGCAAGACCCGACTGAAAAAGCACAGGCTTATCGTGCAGACATTACTTACGGTACCAATAACGAATTTGGTTTCGACTACTTGCGTGACAACATGGTGTTCTCACTGAGTGAGAAAAAACAGCGTGGCCTGACGTATGCCATTATTGATGAAGTGGACTCGATCTTAATTGATGAAGCACGTACACCATTAATCATTTCTGGTCAAAGCGATGACTCATCGCAGTTATATGCGGCAATCAACACCATTCCGCCAAAATTGCATGCGCAAAAAGAAGAAAAAGTAGCAGATGGCGGACACTTCTGGATTGATGAAAAACAACGCACTGTAGAAATGACCGAAATTGGTTATGAAACGGTAGAAAATGAATTAATTCAAATGGGTTTATTGGCAGAAGGAGAAAGTCTGTATTCTGCATCTAACCTAAATTTGGTGCATCACGTATCTGCAGCTATTCGTGCGCACTTCCTGTATCAACGTAACGTGCACTACATCATCCATGATGGTGAAGTAATTATTGTCGATGAAAACACAGGTCGTACCATGCCTGGTCGCCGTTGGTCAGAAGGTCTGCACCAAGCGGTAGAAGCCAAAGAAGGTCTGGAAATTCAGCCTGAAAACCAGACTTTAGCGACCACAACCTTCCAGAACTATTTCCGTTTATACAAAAAACTGTCAGGAATGACGGGTACTGCAGACACTGAAGCTGCAGAAATGAAAGAAATTTATGGTCTAGATGTTGTCATCATTCCAACCCACCGACCAATGATTCGTAATGACCAAAACGATTTAATTTATTTAAACCGTACAGGCAAATACAACGCGATTATTCAAGAAATTCAACGTGTGCATGAAGCAGGTGTCGCACCAATTCTGATTGGTACAGCGACCATTGAAGCTTCAGAAATTTTATCGGATAAACTGCGTGAAGCGGGTATTCAGCACGAAGTATTGAACGCGAAGCAACACGAACGCGAAGCTGACATTATTGCGCAAGCAGGCTCACCACGTGCGGTGACTATTGCCACGAACATGGCAGGCCGTGGTACAGATATTTTGCTAGGTGGTAACTGGAAAGCCCTGCTAGCCAAAATTGAAAACCCAACCCCTGAAGATGAAGCGCGTTTAAAGGCAGAGTGGGAACAAAATCACGACATGGTGTTAAGTTCAGGTGGCTTACACATTATTGGTTCAGAACGTCACGAATCGCGCCGTATTGACAACCAGTTGCGTGGTCGTGCAGGTCGTCAGGGTGACCCAGGCGTGTCACGTTTCTATTTGTCACTTGAAGATGACTTAATGCGTATTTTCGCAGGTGATCGTGTTGTAGCAATGATGCGTGCTATGGGCTTGCAGGAAGATGAAGCGATTGAACACAAAATGGTGTCACGCTCTATCGAAAATGCACAGCGTAAAGTTGAGGCACGTAACTTCGACATCCGTAAAAACTTGTTGAAATACGATGACGTAAACAACGAACAACGTAAGATCATTTATTCACAGCGTGATGATATTCTGGCAGAAAGCACGCTGCAAGACTATATTGAAGAAATGCACCGTGAAGTGGTCACAGGTATGATCGCCAATTATATTCCACCAGAATCGATTCATGATCAATGGGATATTGAAGGTTTAGAGCGTGCCTTGCGTGATGATTTGGGCATCGAATTACCAATTAACCAATGGCTCGAAGATGATCGTCGCCTAGATGAAGAAGCTTTAGTAGAACGTATTGCCGATGAAATTGTCACACGTTATCGTGCACGTCGTGAGCAAATGGGTGATGAATCTGCAGCGATGTTAGAACGCCACTTTATGCTCAGTTCACTTGATCGTCATTGGAAAGATCATTTGGCGGCTATGGACTATTTGCGTCAAGGGATTCATTTACGTGGTTATGCACAAAAGAACCCTGAGCAAGAGTACAAAAAAGAAGCCTTTAACTTATTTGTGAATATGTTGGGTGTGATTAAAGCCGATGTCGTGACCGATCTTTCGCGTGTGCATGTCCCAACACCTGAAGAATTGGCAGCGATGGAAGCTCAACAGCAAGCGCAAGCAGAAGCGATGCAGCTTAATCTTTCACATGCTGATGTAGACGGTTTAACGGGCGAAACCTTTGAATCAGAACCACAGTATAGTGCTGCTGAGCAAACTGTTGTTGCGCCTGCGAGCCGTAACTCGCCATGCCCATGTGGTTCAGGACTGAAATATAAACAGTGTCACGGTAAAATCTAAACCTGACTTGTTACAACTTAAGCAGAACTTTGGTTCTGCTTTTTGTATTTTGGGGCGCAAAATCTTTGTGGTAATAGTTTTGCAAGATGTGTATAGCATTTGCAGATTTTGGAATTAAATGCTATTTAGTTGCACATGCAATATCCACGTGTGGAACAAAAAATGAAAAAAGTATTACAACCTTTAATGATTGTTGCCTTGAGCTTGCCTACTTTCGCATTTGCAAATGCGGCAACAACGACAACTCCTGCAAAAGTTCAAGCTGCTGTGGGTGCGACCACTGCACAGGTACAAGTGGATAATGGTCACGTGACTGTGGCAAGCCCACGCACAGGTATTCGTTATACCTTTGCCAATCCAGATCAGCGTCCAATCGTGTTGCATACTGCAGCGATTGCACCTGCGAATGCTGCCAATGTAAATCGTATTGTGGCTGCAAATCCTGCTTTATCTGCAGCAAGTCAAGAACGTGCAAAACAGGCTTTATTGGGTGAAACCGTGGTTGCGACTACGCCATAATCCAAATAGGCTCAATCAGTATAATTTTAGTTGCTGATGCATTACATTGAAGATTAAAACCAGTCCATACGGGCTGGTTTTTTATATATGACCTTGTGTATTAACAAAAGTTGAGTCAAGCAGGGAGGATGCTCGATTTTTTCTTCAATTTCCACTAAGCTGTGACATTCTCAAATTTGTACTGGAAATTTCAAAATGGCAGTTGGTGACGTCTCTATGCCACACATGCATGTGGTCAAAGGTGTAAAAATTGGTTCAGCAGAGGCTTATGTGCGTTATCAGAACCGACGTGACCTGGTTATTTTTGAATTTGCAGCAGGCTCAAATGTAGTGGGCGTATTTACTCAAAACGCATTTTGCGCTGCGCCTGTGCATGTGTCCAAAGCACATTTAGCTCAAGGCAATCCGCGTTATTTGGTCATTAATACAGGTAATGCCAATGCGGGTACAGGCAAATTGGGTATGCAAAATGCAGAAATCACCTGTGCCAAATTGGCTGAATTGGCAGGTGTATCTACCCAAGAAGTTTTGCCATTTTCTACAGGTGTGATTGGTGAGCAATTGCCGATTGAGCGCTTGGTTGCTGGTTTAGCGCCTGCGCTGGCATCGTTACGTGAGGATGCTTGGCATGATGCTGCGACAGGTATTATGACCACAGATACCACGCCAAAAGGTGCATCTGAGCAGTTTGAGTTAGATGGTATTACTTATAGCATGACAGGCATTTCTAAAGGTGCAGGTATGATTCGCCCAAATATGGCGACCATGCTTAGCTATGTTGCAACCGATGCACCAATTCAACGTGACATCTTGCAGCAATTACTCAAACACAGCGTAGAACAATCGTTTAACCGTATTACTGTAGATGGCGATACCTCGACCAATGATTCATGTATCTTGGTGGCGACTGGTCAGACGGGTGGCACTGAAATTTGCAGCGAAAATGACCCGCGTTATGCTGTGGTATTAGATGTTTTGAATCGTGTGATGTTGCGTTTGGCTCAACTGATTATCCGTGATGGTGAAGGTGCAACAAAATTCATTACGGTACGTGTTGAAGATGGTGACAATACCCAAGAATGTTGTGATATTGCGTACAGCATTGCACATTCACCATTGGTAAAAACGGCCATTTTTGCCTCAGATCCAAACTGGGGGCGTATTCTTGCTGCAATTGGTTATGCAGGCGTGCCAAATTTAGACGTTGAAAAAATTCAGGTTTGGTTGGATGATGTGCAAATTTGCAAAGATGGCGGTGCTGCTGCCGACTATACCGAAGCAGCGGGCGCGCGAGTCATGGCACAAACCGAAATGACCATTCGTGTAAATTTAGGACGTGGTCAAGCGACAGATACAGTCTATACTTGTGACTTGTCTTACGATTATGTCAAGATCAACGCGGATTACCGTTCGTAAAAATTCAAATTGAGTGATAAAGCCTCCGTTGTGAGGCTTTTTTAGCATTCAATCGGCAAAGGGCTGGTGAATGAGTAAATTGCCCCCATATCATCAGTGACTTGAGTAAGCTTGTGTTCGGGCAAGCATGAAGATAGAGAAGACGTTGTTATGAATGATGCGACCAATTTAATTGCCAATGAAGCCAAATCAATTGTGCAGGCGCATTTAGATCGCTTGGGTGAAACCAAAGAACATCATTTGAGTGAGCAAGCCAAGCAGGAAAAATTTGCGCAAATTAAAGCAGAACTCGAAAAGCACAATGCTGTCTTGGTTGCCCATTATTACTGCGATCCTGAAGTACAGGAACTGGCTGAATTAACAGGTGGCTGTGTTTCGGATTCACTGGAAATGGCACGTTTTGGTCGTGATCATGCGGCAACCACGTTGGTCGTAGCTGGTGTAAAATTTATGGGCGAAACTGCCAAAATTTTATCGCCAGAAAAAACCATTCTTATGCCAACTTTAGAAGCGACTTGTTCGCTAGACTTAGGTTGTCCTGTCGATGAGTTTAGCCGCTTCTGTGATGCGCATCCTGATCATACAGTCGTGGTTTATGCCAATACATCGGCTGCGGTAAAAGCGCGTGCAGATTGGGTCGTTACCTCAAGCTGTGCGGTTGAAATTATTGAACATCTCGATAGCTTAGGTGAAAAAATCATTTGGGCGCCAGATCAGCACTTAGGACGCTATATTCAAAAGAAAACTGGCGCAGATATGCTGCTTTGGGATGGTTCGTGTATTGTGCATGAAGAATTCCGTTCACGCGGTATAGCCAATATGAAAGCCATGTATCCGGATGCAGCAGTTTTGGTGCATCCAGAATCACCAGAATCAGTTGTTGATGTAGCTGATGCGGTGGGCAGTACCTCGCAACTTATTCAAGCGGCAAAAACTTTGCCACACGAGCGTTTAATTGTGGCAACAGACCGCGGTATTTTCTACAAGATGCAGCAAGCTGTACCAAATAAAATTCTAATTGAAGCACCAACTGCAGGTGAGGGTGCAACCTGTCGTTCATGCGCACACTGCCCGTGGATGGCGATGAATGAATTGGATGGAATTTTGCATGTATTGCAAACAGGTGATCAAGAAGTATTCGTTGAACCTGCCATGGCAGAACGTGCTAAATTACCACTAGATCGTATGTTGAATTTCAGTGCGAGCTTAAAACGCTAAAATTGATTGAAAAATATCAAAAATGCTTGATAAATATACGGTTGAAGCTTTTTTTTAATTTTTTTTAAATATAGGTGTTGACGTCTTCGGGCGTCGCGCCTAGAATGCACACCGTACCGCACGATGTGCGATACACAAAAAGCTGAGATGAATCGGAGCATAGCACAGCCTGGTAGTGCACCTGGTTTGGGACCAGGGGGTCGTAGGTTCGAATCCTACTGCTCCGACCAATTCTTCAAGGCAACGTATCGCATGATATTATGTATCATCGGTCATGCGCCTGTAGCTCAGTTGGATAGAGCATCCGCCTTCTAAGCGGATGGTCACAGGTTCGAATCCTGTCAGGCGCGCCATTTTTTGGTAGCTTGGTATAAAAGAACCAAACATGATGGTGGATGTAGCTCAGTTGGTAGAGCCCTGGATTGTGATTCCAGTTGTCGCGGGTTCGAATCCCGTCATTCACCCCAATTTCGGAGCATAGCACAGCCTGGTAGTGCACCTGGTTTGGGACCAGGGGGTCGTAGGTTCGAATCCTACTGCTCCGACCATTTTCTAAATAGAACAGATGCTAAGTATAAATGGTCAAGTCAATAAAGATACCGCGTTAAGCGGTTTTTTTATGCCTGAAATTTGTGAAAGCCTTGTTAGGTTTAAAATTGGCTTCATATTAGTTATTGGTCGGCATAAAAAAGCCTCAAGAATGAGGCTAAAAATAAGAAAGTTTTAGTGTCTTTTTTATTAAGGCACAATCGTCACATTGACGCGTCGGTTGGTGGCACGATTTGCTGGTGTGTCATTGCTTACCATTGGTTGTGTTGCACCGCGCCCAATCACCTGAATATTTTTTCTTTCAAAACCTTGATCTAAAAAAACCTGAGCCACATTTTGGGCGCGTTTTTCAGAAAGGGTTTGATTGTAGCTGGCTAAGCCTAGGTTATCTGTGTGACCAATAAACTTGAGTTTATCCAAGTCATATTTATGCAGCTGTTGTGCCAATTGGTTCAGGCGTTCTTTTTGGTTGTTTTGAATGGCGTATTCATCAAAACCAAATAACAAGCGTTCAGGCAGGGCTAAAGTCCAGCCATCATCACTTAAAATAAAACCTTCTTGTTTTAGCATGCGTGCCTGCTTATAGCTGACATTCCCTAAACTCATGCAAGCACTGAGTGAAACCATAACAAAAATAAGTGTACCGATCAGAACTTTTTTAAGCATAAGGAACCTGTTTATTGTTTGATTGAGGTGAAATATACCATTTTGATTGATCACGTTTGGCTTTGAGCATTGCGCGATCGACATCGGCAATTAAATTTTCAGGAGTTTTGGCATATTCAATCAATGCTACGCCAATACTGACATTTAGGGAAACTTGTTGCTGTTCATACCTAAATGTAGAGCCATAGCACGCATGAATCTTTTGACAATAACCCTCTAATTCTGAAGTGGAGTGTGAGCCAGTTAAGATTATTGCAAATTCATCGCCACCTAAACGCGCAACAAACGCATGTGAGGGCAAAATCTGAATTAGACAATGCGATGAATCACGCAAGATATTATCGCCAGTCAAATGCCCAAATTGGTTATTGATTTGGTTAAAGTTATTAATATCTAAAAAAAATACTGCGGCCGTAGCAGAAGGCTGGGTAAATAGCTTAAACAGTGTTTCATAAAAATAATTACGATTTGGTAGCTGCGTTAAATTGTCGTATTGTGACTGAAATTGCAGTTTATGATTTTCGACCAATAAATTTTTATGGGATTGTTCAATTTCATTGAGTAAGCCATTAAAGGCATAACTCAGTTCATGAAGTTCTTGAATATCTGAACTTGAAACGTGCAGCTTATAATTTTTTTGTGCACTGATCTCCTGTGCCGAGCTGACAATAGAACTTAAAGATTGCATGAGATATTGATAAATTGAATTAATTGACCAAAACACAGCAATTAAAAGCAAAATAAAACCGAAAATTAAACCTAAAACGATTTTATAAAAGAAACTAACCAAGTCACTAGAGTTTCCATACACCACCAGTTCGCCATAGTTTTGCTGATCATGGTCAATACTCAGCCGAACAGGATGATTAAAAAACAGATAGTCCAATAAAGCCTGAATTGAAAAATGCTCTAGACCTTGCTGTTCAATAAAGGCAATACGTGTCTGTTTAGGTGAGCGTACTTCAATTGAACGAATAGAATAACGCTGCGTATGTTCAGAGAGAATTTTGTTGAGCGTCATTTGATCATTAAAAACCACTGCAGGCTGAATGCGTTCATTTAATGCTGCAGATAAACTTTGCAAACTATTTTTTGCGAAGGTGTTCATGGTGTAGGTTGAAATGACCAGAAAAATCATTGAACAAATTGTAAAAGTCAGAGCAAAGATAGTGAGTTGTGCGCGTGTGAATAATTGATGCAAGGTAATTGGAGTGTATAACTGCTTCATGAGTTTGACTCCGATGTTTTTGCAAGCAGTAATACACGCGGATCAATATGCACTTGAGATTGAGTCAAGCTTTCCATGTTGACTTTAAAAGCATAGTTATCATTTTTTTTATAAAGACAAAAAGCGCTGCCAGTTTCACATTCCAGATTGTTTAAACTAATAGATAGGGCTGGAAATCGAACTTGAGTATTTAAGGTATGTTGTTCTTGTGCAGCAGAAAGCGTAGAAAAAATTAATATTTGACAATTACTTTTAGATATTTCATGGCTTTGAATGGGTTGAATGTCATATTTATTATGTAATGGGGCATGTTTTTTGAATTGTTGTGCAATATTATCTTGATTTACAATACAAAGTTTGGGCGTGCTAGCTTGCCATTTTGCATACGCTAAAATGGAGAATGTAGTGTTATAAAGATTTGATGCAGGTGCAGCATACAAAATAGGTGTTTGCATTGCTACAAATGACAGCAAGGTTATTATTTTTAAATTTTGAGTCATTTCAATACAACACGAATGAACATAAAAGTAGTGTAGCTAATATTGGAAAATAAGCATACTGCTAATTTTGAGCAAGAATAATACAGATCTAAATGATTTTGCCGAATAAATAACCGTTCGGACTAAAAAACTCATAAAACTTAAAAAGAGGGGTTGCAAGGCGAAATATTTCACCTATAATGCACATCCATCGGCGGTGATGAAGATTAAAACTCCTGATAAAACAATGACTTGGTTAAGAATGATTGAGTTGGGTTTTAGAAAGAAAGTTTAAAATAATTTAAATTACCAGTTGACACTTTAGAAATAAAGCGTAATATAGCCGACCTAGCTTGATGCTGACGAAGCATTGAGAAGATCATTAAGAGATTATGAAGAACAACTTGTGTGGATTTTTACTGATTGATTGATCGAACATATTTCATTGATTGATTGGTTTAAATTACTCGAAGTTTATTTGAGCGAAATTTAAGTCAGAAAATTGATGAGCCAGATTTGGAAGTTTAGATTAAAACTTCAAAATGATTTTAACTGA
>NZ_VOYG01000021.1:0-40354 GCF_013420785.1 Acinetobacter sp. YH01011 | reverse complement strand
CGTTAAAAAGTATATTCAAGCTAATCAAAAGAAAGTACAGCCAACACTGGAAGAACTATCAAATAACATTAGATCCAGCATATCTTCAAGGCTAGCAGCTAATAAAAACAATAGTTCTAATGATGAAGCTATTAAACCATTCACAGCTACAGGTACAAAGAAGGCTGTATATGATGAAGCTATGGCGAATGGCTTTACAGATGCAGATGCAAGAACAATTGTAGCCCTAGCTCATTTTGAAAGTAGAGGTACATTTAGTCCTACAGTTAAGAATCCTAAATCAACAGCTACAGGCGTGTTCCAGTTTATTGATAGTACTTGGACATCAGAAGGTGGAACAGCAGCAAATAGACATGATCTAAATACACAGATCAAACTTGGTATCAAACATACTAAATCCAATATTAAGTATATTGAAGACAAGACAGGCGTGGTCCTTACAGGCTCACAGATCTATATTCCTCATTTACTTGGTAGAGGTGGAGCTGAGATTGTATTCAAAGCAATTAAAGCTAATCCTGACCAATCAGCAAGATCAGTCATAGCAAAGTTTAGTGATAATCCTGACCATTTAATGCGTATTAACGGTATCCCTAAAGATGCAACGATAGGGAATGCAATGCATTTCTTTACTAAGAAGATTGATGACATTACAGCTCAACATTATGGCGGTACAGGCTCAACACACAAAACTGTTTTTGAATCTGAATCAACAACAGCTATAGAACAAGCTCCTATTAAGCCTGAATCAAGCTATGAAGGCACAATAGACAGACTAGATTTAGACGACCTTCCTCGTATAGATGATGACTTCATCACACCACATGACTTTAATGCTTTCCAACAAAAAGGAGCATGGAACGAAGTAGTAGGGGATCTGACAACAGAACAGCTAGACCTTCCAAGCATGGTATTGGATGAACACGGTAACTTAGTACCTGAATCAGATATAGACGTACCTAAAACAGTCCATGTAGTAGATGATGATATACACAAGTTTTTAGATGAACTGACAGAAACAATCGAATCAACTCCTATTCCTCATACAACTAAAGGTGTCAGAGTTAAAGATGACTTCCTCAATTCAGCCAATAATGAGTTTAAACCTGACGCTAGCATTGCGACTGAATGGAGAGAACGCCAAAGATGGGAAAATAACAAATACCACAAAGAGTTGACCAGATCCTATACAGATAAGGAAGGCAACCTAGTTCAAGAGCTTCAATATAGAGGCTCATACGTGCGTAGAACGATAGATGCTAGCCATAAAACTAATTCTATTCACGTAGGACGTTCAGGAAGATCTGATTTTAAGGACCATAAAGGTAATAAAGAACTAGAAACGGCATTAGATCGTATTTTTGATGAAGGTCGAGCATTCGGCTATCTCTCACAAGTTCCAAAAGGACAACAAACAATAGACAAGCTTATTGCTAATCCTGACCTAGTCATTTCATCTAAAAAAACAGGTGAAGATCTAACAGCTCAACAATGGCAACAGAAGCTACAAAAAGAACAAGACAACATACAGCTACTTGCTAGATCAATGGCGACATTAGCTAAATGTGCTTTAAAAGCAGCATAAAAATAATAAGAGAATTGAATGAAGAACGAATGTAGAACAGCCGTAGAAGGTGTATTAGGACGTAAACTGACAGATAAAGAAGCTGACTTGTTAGAACAAGCCTTTATCAAGGCAAGTAAAGAACTTCCTGCTGAAGATATTAAAGCCTGGAAAAGTATGTCAGATGAAGAACGTGCTGAAGCTATAGCTGACAGAGCAGTTAAGAACTATACAGATCAGCACATCAAAGAAGTAACCAATCTAATCAATGATCTTGAAATTAGAGAAGCCTTAGAGCTAGAACTGACTTCTCATTCAAAGCTCAACCCATTAGAAGCGTTAAACAGAAAGCTTGTCATGCATTCTGACCAATCAGGTATTCAATCAGTTGAACACAACATACAGGCAATTGAGACAAGGTACATGGGAGCTTTGGCAGATGTATTTACTAAAACTCAAAAAGGCTTAGGCTATTTAATAGATGCAGATAAGGTAAAACTTCTAGTTAAAGAGATCTTTGGCAAGCCTTCAGGTGATGCTGAAATAGCAGGACTCGCTAAATCAGTACAAGACACATTAGAACAGCTCAGACTTCACTATAACCGTTATGGCGGTGATATTAAGAAGCTTGCTAACTATGGTATTCCACAATCTCATAGCCATTACAAAGTCATCAGTAAAGGTCAAGATGGATGGGTAGATTATACCTTTCCATTGGTAGACAGATCTAAATATAGACATGAAGCGACTGGCAAGCTCATGAATGATGCTGAAGTTAAAGAAGTATTAAAGGCTGTCTACAATACCATTGCTTCAGAAGGACATAATAAAGCTTCAGTACAGGCTCATCTCGTACAGTCAGAAACAGATCTTCCTGTAGGTATGAATATGCAAGCTCTTCACCAACATCACAGGGAAGTGCATTTTGCTAACGCTGACGCATGGGTAAAGTATCAAGAAGACTTTGGAGAAGTAAATTTCCATGACTTGCTCAGTAACCATGTTAGACGTATGGCAACTGAAATAGGCATGATGCAGACCTTTGGCTCGAACCCAGAGAAACTTGTGAAGCAGCTAGGACACGACTTGCTCAATAAGATGATGCAAGATCCAAAGTACGTTAAAGAGCATCGTAAGATTCAGAAACAAGCAGCTCTTATAAACAAGCACTATGACGAACTAGCAGGACAAGCTCTACCAATTGACAGCAACTTAGCTCAAGTAGGCGGTATGCTCAGATCATGGACAGTGGCAACAAAGATGGGTTCAGCATTTTTAACAGCTTTTTCCGATCAAGCTACTATGAAACTAGCTTCAGAGATGCATGGTATCGCTTATACAAAAGTATTTGGCAGACATTTAACTCAGTTCAAAAATAAAGAAGAAAGAGACTTTGCTATATCAATTGGACTTGGTGTAAGAGAGCTGACCAATGCCCTTGTAAGGTTTGGAGACGATGACCTGGCTTCAGCTTCTACTAAACTCGCTTCTGCTAATACCAAGACTAGAAAGATTGCGAATGCCGTTATCAGAGCTTCAGGCTTAAACCACATCACAGCATCAGCTAAACGTGCTTTTGGTGTCAGTTTAATGCATCACGTATCAAACTTGAACTCAACTAAACATTGGGATCAGTTAGGACCTAAAGATAAGAAGATGCTAGAAGGTGGCGGTATCAAACAAGATGACTGGACGCTACTTCAACAGATTCAAAGAACTGAAGCTCCAACAGGAGAGAAGCTAGTCACGAATAAAGATATATTCAATGCTTCAGATGATCTATTCCTTGATACTTTTCAATTTGACAGAACAGGCTATACAGCTCAAGAACTTGCTGACCATGCTTTTCGATTAAAAGAGCAATTAGCTAACAAGTATATGAACTATATTTATACTGAATCTGATTCTGCGGTTCTCTCTGTAGGAGCTAGAGAAAGTGCCTTCATGGGCTTAGGTCGTGAACGTGGAACAGTAACCAATGAACTTACTCGCTTCTTCTGGCAGTTCAAGCAATTTCCTCTCAGTATGATCATGCGTCAATGGACTAGAGGTATGGCTCAAGGTACACCACAAGAAAAGTTTGTATATTTTGCAAAGCTATTTGCTTATACAACTGTGATGGGAGCTTTAGTGAGTCAGATCCAAAACCTAACACAAGGTAAAGATTTAGATGATCCGACAACCTTAGACTTCTATATGAAGTCCATAGTCAAAGGAGGGTCGGCTAGTTTCTTGGCAGATGCAATATCAGCTACTTCAGATCCAACAGAACGTAGTGTAAAGGACTTTATTATTCCAGCAGCCTTTAAGGACCTTATGAGTGTAGGCACGATGGCTACAGGAGCAGGACAAGCCTATTTATCAGAACGTGACTCAAGCTATGGAGCTGAAGCTGTAAACGTCATTAAGAACAACATACCATTTCAGAACGTCTGGTATAGTCGCTTAATATTTGACCGTTTGGTAATAGCAGAACTTCAAGAAGTATTCGATGAAGGCTACAGGGAACGTAAGCAACGTAGACAAGAATCAAACTACAACATGAGCTACTGGTGGGATCTTGATAATGATGAGATTCGTCTACCTGATATAGCAAGCAAGAACTAAACTCCATATGTTTTACAAAGCATATACCAATTTTTAAAAGCTCTTTTAAAGTTACTGGAGTGTTTATACACTTCATGAATATGTCCAAGATCTTTGCTTATAAAAGTTGCATAATTCTTCGTACCGCAAAGAACTGTTTCAAAAATATCTTGATCTCGTACATACCATAATAATTCCCTTAAAGAATAAAACATAAATTGAGTCATTCTGTCTAATTCAGGGTTTTTAAATGGGTAGTCAGCTTGGTAGTTTTCTTCTAGTGAATTTTCTATATCCAAAATTTCAAAAATATCTAGAGAGATATATTTAGGATCAAAATTATCTACGATATTATAAAAATACATCATAGAATATGTTTGAAAGATTCCAAGTATAAGAGCAACATCAGCATTAGCTTGAATTAAAGGATTATTTCCAATTCTATTTTCATGGTCACGTTTTATAGAATGTAAATATTGAACTGAATATTGACTTGGATGATCATCAATCATTTTATGATGTTTTGCACAGAGAAGTATCAAATTATCATAAGTATCATTATCGGAATATTGGTCTATATACCTTGCTGAACCTTTTCTTTTTCCATAAACATGCGCCCTTTCTCCCATATTAGATAAAGCATCAAAATATTGTTCTATGACAGATGCTTTACAATAATTACATAAGCCTGCTGAGTATGAGTAAAGTTTTAAGGTATCTTTATCAGGAATAGACATAGCCACAACACATTAAAAATAATAATAAAACTAATATAACAAATAAAAATGAGCAAAATAGAAGAATATAAAGAAGAGCTTATACGAATTCAGGACATCACAATTCTGGATACTGTGGACCTAGTAGAGCGTGCTAACATTTGTGATAAAGAAACGAAGGTCGGTAGAGGTGATGCATTTTGGCTTTATAAGTCTGCTAACCAAACTTTGGCTATTGCAGCACGTATCGAACAGCTACTAGAAGCACGAAACAAGACTCAACCAATAACAACAACAGAAGACGAAGAAAAACAAAAAGAAGCTGAAGCACAAAAGCTACTTCTATCAGTCAAAAAAGAACTGACTAAACGTAAAGGCAAGACTAAACAGGATGGCAAAGAAGCTTAAAACCAAAGCTACTTTTGCTGAATTTTATCTTGTATTTGCTCATACACAACGATGGACAGTCCCAGACTTCCATTTAGATGTGTGTGAGTTTTTAGACAACTTTGGTCCTTTAGGTGTCTTAATGATGCCTAGAGGACATGGCAAAAGTACCTTACTCGAAATATACAACGCATACCGACTCTATAAGAATCCTGAAGAACTGATCCTTGCTCAATCAGCTACAGATGCAGACAGCAATAAAACAAGTCGAGCAGTTGTTCAAATGCTTGAACAAAACCCATTAGCCTGGAACGTACAGAAGGAACGTGGCGAAGTTAAAAAGTGGTGGGTAAAAGGGAGTTCAGACGTTAAACATGGCTCAGTCCATGCAAGAGGAATCCTTTCAAACGTCACAGGGGCACGTGCTACCTATATCTGTAACGATGATACAGAAGTACCTGATACAACATCTACTCCAGAAGCAAGGGAAAAGCTCAGATACAGATTAAGCGAACAGATTCACATTTTAATTCCTGGTGGTCAAAGGCTTTTCGTGGGTACACCACATGCTGCTGACTCTTTATATGCCAATTTAATTGAAGCAGGAGCGAATCATTTAGTCCTGAAAATGTTTGAAAAAGAAGCTCGATTCACTTCAGGTCAAAAAGAGATAAGAACAACCTTTAAACCAACTTACATTTTTAGTGGTATTGGTCCACAAGCCAAACTTTTAAAAGACTTTGATGACTATAAGATCACAAAAACAGATACAGATTACCTAATCCAATTCCAAGAACAACATGGACTAATTGACTGCTATTCAGAAGCCTTATGGACAGATCGTTTTACTCCTGAAGTTATGGAGCAGAGACGTAAAGAGTGCGGAACACTAGGAGAATGGGATTCTCAATATCAGATGCACAACAAAGCTATCAATGAGATTCGATTAGATCCTGAAAGGCTTATTCCATATCCACATGAAGTAACTTGGCATAAAGCAAATGGACAGATTCAAATGCTTCTAGGAGACAAGAGAATTGTTTCAGCTACTCTAAAAATTGATCCAAGCTCAGGAAAAACTAAATCAGACGTATCAGCAGCAGCTCTAGTCTTACAAGATGAACAAGGTCGTTTATATTGGCATAGATCAGTGGCTTTAAAAGGTGATGTAGCTATAACAGATGACAATGGACAATTTACAGGTGGTCAAGCTTGGCAAGTTGCAGACCTAGTAGAAGAGTTTAAGTTGCCTAATCTTATCGTTGAATCAAATGGTATCGGGGGATACTTTGGAACAATTCTAAGATCCGTACTCAAAAAACGTAACTTATATTGTGGTGTGATTGAACGACACGAAAACCAAAATAAGAACAAAAGAATACTAGAAGCTGTAGAAGCTCCTTTACTATCAGGCTTCCTATACGCTCACCAATCTGTTTTAAAACTGAATGGGCAGGACAGCCCTCAAGTCAAACAAATGAGATTGTATGATCCATCTATCACAAATAATGAAGATGACTATATAGACTCATTAGCGGGTGCAATTAGTTCTGAGCCTATTCGTATCGGCACACATAACCATTACCCAACATACGACAACAACAATAACTGGCAAGCTTCTAATCAATATACAGAGTTTAAGCTTGACTTTTAAATAGCTCTATTAATAGAGCAATTAAAACCTTATCAGGATTAACAACTAACAATGACCGTAGAAAACATTACACCGTATATCAGCTATACATCCAATGGTATGACTACAACCTTTGCCATTCCATTTCATGTAGAAGGCAAAACTAATTTCGTTGTAAAAATAAACGGAGTACCTCAGAACTACCCATCTTACAGCTACAACAAAATAGACAATACCATTAACTTTATTAGCATCCCTGCTAGAGATGCAGTGATCGAAATAGAACGACATACAGCTCTTGAGCGTTCAGCTAACTATGACACGTTCAGTAATAAGCTTCGTCCTACATCACTTAATGGTGAATTTGATAGAGTTTGGCGTGTACTGCAAGAATTAGCTAGAAAGGACCAGATTCTTCAACAGCAAATTGATGAACTCAGAAATGACGTAAACAAGCTTCTAATCGCTACACGTATCCTTTCCCAAGATGTAGTTCAATTTCCAATTACAGCAACATCAATACGAATCAATATTCCTGAAGATCGTTATGCAACAACAGAGCCTATCGTTGTTTGTACGGTGTTAGGTGGACCAACTAATGTAACCATTCAACCAATTGCTGAATATATTCAAGGTGTGGGCGAAGTCTATACACATCTCATTTTTACATTCCCTTCTACTCTAATTGGCAAGAAATGTAATGCTTGGCTAACTGGTGGCTGATATGGCAGATAAGTTAGCAAATATCATGCTGTGCCTGCATGGATCGACCAATATCTATGAACAAAGGTTTGAAGGCAGGGATGTATGGCGAGATAGATACGGCAACATCATGTATGACGAAAATGGAGAAGAGCTATTCAGTCCAATAGATGTAGATGAATATGGAAGTCCTATTTCAGAACAAGAGCCTTTACTCTTCACAACAACAGTATCCGACATCAAAGAACAGATCCGTAGCCTGACGGATAAAGGCTATACAATGGTCAACTCAGAAGACTATAGACGATGGATAGCAGGAGAGTGGAATCCAACAACGCCTATTGCTTGTGTCATGTATGACGATGCTTTAGCAAGTATTCAATACATCATGGAATGGCATATTGCTGAAAATATTCCTGCTTCAATTGCAATCATCACACGTAGGCATAGAAAAAGAGCAAATGAAGATGGCTATGCTTCATGGCAACAAATGAATGATTGGGTGACTAGAAGTAATGGAAAAATTGACCTAGTTTGTCATACACATGATTTACACCATTTAAGTCTTCATTCTTATACAGACAGTGCTTATGACGTTGTAGCAGATCCTTTACTAGAAGGTCCTTGTTGGGTTGATAATGGAGAATATATCTATATTCCAGATGGGGAAGGGCAAGATTGGTATTGGAATCAATCATGGGTTGAACAGTCTCTAGCTATACCTATCTTTGGCGTAGATCAGTACGACCAAACAACTTTATTAGAAACATCATTCCATATCACACCACGTATTACAGATAACATTTCTATTATCCGCTTTTGGTCCTCATTAGCTAAACCAAGTGGTACAGGATATGACGTACCAATTCAAATATGGATCAATGATACTCAACTCGTATTTGATGGAATCATCGAACCTAAAGACTATGGATCACGTATCCAATGGGTAGAAAGGGAATGGAATAACATTAACCTAGATACACCATTTGCTGTAGAAGCAGGCGTAACATTTAAAATGACATTCAAAACATTAGCAGGAGATCCTGGATCACCACATCTAACCTGTTATTGTGTTTTTTCAGATGATACAACCAAGTTCCATGCGACAACCAATGCTCAAGGCTTCACACCTTATGATTCAAGTATTTCACCTCAAACTTGGTGGCAATACATAGACTATCCTGCACATGATAAATGGGCTGTTAAGCCTGTAATGATCTTAGGAAATGGAACAGGTCATACAGTCGCTCAAACAGTATTTAATGACTATATTTCAGAAGACATAGCCAAGAGCCAACATGCAGTAACCAACTACCTAAAAGCTAAATGGATTGATAAGTCTGTATGGAAAGGAGAATGGGATAACTGGAATCATTCATGGAGTGGAAATGCTAGAACAGATCATCAGATTTGGGATGCAAACACAGGCTATCAGATTACAGGATGGGCGAATCCTAAAAAAATATCAGCTATCTTTCCTACAGTTTCAGATACAACTGTATTAGTTGAAACACTTAAATTCGATTTTGAAGAAAAAGTACCTGTTGAAATGACAGTCGCTCAATGGTGGGCAGAAACCGAACCTGGAAGTGGTATCAATAATTGGGATTATGCTCAAACAACAAGACAATACAACATCCTATTTGAAATTGAAGTTTCAGAAGACAAAGTAAACTGGACAACTGTAGGTCAAGCTCCTACTTGGGTCTTGTTAAAGGATGACAACAAAGGCAATAGTGCTGAAATTACACCTACAACATGGACAGCAGGCGTTACCAAGTATGTACGTTTAACTCCTATTAATGATGGACCAACTTCAGATGTCATAGATCAGAACGTAGTTTATTGTGTTAGCCAAGTACGAATAGGCTATCGAGATTCAACTAGCCAACTACATATACCATTTAAGCAAATTGCTTACCCATTCGGTGCATTTCAACCTAACTGGTACGATGAAAACCCTGATAACCCTGAATGGCAAGACGTATCCAATGGATTAAGAAAAGTCTTTGCAGCCAACGGAATTACACATGGCTACTCTATTCAAGCTGTCAGAAATGTTCGTCATAACGGCTATGACATCGGCTATAACCAACGTCTAAGCAACTATGTATTAGGTCGTTTAATGACGCATGGCGTAACACATCCAACTGTTTTAGATCATTACAACATGACTAATATAGATGTATGTAAAAACCTAATTTCTGCTTATGCAGGCTTTACTTATGCTGATACCAAACATAACGGCTTAAAGTGGCAAGTCTCATTAGAAGGCGACCACTTAGGACACGGAACACTGAAACGTAGAATCAATACAATTGACTACTTTGCTTTTGATGCATGGGCATTTAGTGGCGACTCTAGTTGCAGTATTGTTAAGAACAGTTCACCTGTAAATGATGGATCTTACTTTCCTGGTTGGGATGAATGGGCTTCAGGAACGTATGCAAACGAAAAGAAATGGGTACAGGATAGGGGCGGTTTAGCTCTAATCATTATCAATAATAACTTAGGTACTGGTAGTCCTGACTCAGTAGCAGGCAAACAAGTCTTAGATAATGCAGATGCTTATATAGCCAATATTGTTCGAGATTGCCTACAACACGGTTGGGATGGTGTAACTTGTAACATTGAAGGCGTGGATATTACAGCTAACAACGGTGCAGACATTATCTATAAAGACAAAGCTACAGAGTTCTATAAGAAGTTAGGTAGAGCTTGTCATAAAGCAGGCTTATTGCTTCACTGTACTGCTCCTGCTGTAACAGGCAATCCAAACTATGACTATCCTGCTTGGGCAGGGTGGTGTGATCATGGAGAGATCATCAAATATGTAGATGGTATGAAAATCATGTCATATACAGAATCGGGGGAATGGTCACAACCTCGTCCTGCTGCTTGGGATGCAGCTAATATTCACCATTACAACACGAATAAAGATTCAGATACTCGTTCATTTTGGCAAGCTGTAACAGAATACACAGCTACAGTTATTCCTGACCAATTCAAGAAACGTATCCTTATGGGAGCTAGAGCTTTTGGTCATGTATGGTATCCAAACTGGAAAACAGGAGAGACTCCACCAACAGCTATCAGTAGTAATGAATGGTTTGATATAAATGATGATTATTGGAGATATGCAGCATATCTAACAGACAATGATCTGGACTATAAAGATGACTGGAATCATTACACTAGCTATGGAGAGCTTATCAATAAAGCTGCAACGGAAATTGTACCGCTTTCTCAAGACACAACTTTAGATACAACTGAGATGTACTATTACAACCCTCAAACTGAAGTGAAAGCTTGGTGTGGAAGTCCATTAACAGGTGCAAGAAGCCAAACAACAGCTAAAGAAAACGGTTTCGGTGGGGTCGGTATCTGGAAAATTGATGATGGGGATGTAGAAGAATATTACCCTGAGTTTAAGTGTTTCGGTAAGTCCTCACTCTTTTATAAAAAGTAAAATAATGATCAAGATAGGCGATATTTATTTATCTGCTTTCTTATTTGGTATTGGGTTCACAATCTATTTAGCAAAATCTATTGCAACTTCAGATCAAGATTCAATGAAAGTCATAGGTGCTAAGGCTGTATTAAACGGCTTCACATCTCTTATGGCAGGATCAATTCTGATTTGGGCATCTGTACCTACTATTGCAGTAGTAGGTGCAGCAGCAGTTCTAGGTACACTAGGATCTGAACTCGTCATCAAATATTTAAAGCGACATCTCAAAAAGAACATCAAAGATATAAAACTCGATAAAGAACAAGAATAATTATGGGATTCAAGCTCGGTAAAAAGAGCTTGTCTAAATTAGAAGGCGTTCATCCTGACCTAATAAAAGTGGTCAAGAGAGCAATTGAATTAACTGAATGCGATTTTACAGTAACAGAAGGACTTCGATCTAAAGAAAGGCAAGCTCAACTCTTAAAAGAAAAAAAGACAACAACTAGCAACAGCAGGCATCTAACAGGTCATGCAGTAGATCTAGCAGCATGGGTAGACAATACAGTCTCATGGGAATGGAAATACTACTATCAAATTGCAGATGCTATGAAAAAAGCAGCTTCAGAACTCAACGTCTCAATTGAATGGGGCGGTGACTGGAAGAAGTTTAAAGATGGACCACATTTTCAACTAACATGGTCCAAGTATCCTAAATGACAAAACAGCCCTTACTTTTAACGAGTAGGGGTTTTTCTATTTATAGAATGTTCGTTATAAACTAAGATACTAAAATTGTTATTAATTTACATAAGATTAAATTAAATGATTCAAAGTTATATTCAGGCAGTAAACGCAAAATTTATTACAGGCAAAACAACCGAACATAGCTTTCGAGGGGATCTGCAAAGTTTAGTAGAGTCAATTATCGGCTCAGACTATATGGTAATTAATGAACCTAAACGTCAAACCTGTGGTGCGCCTGACTATATCATTGAGAAAAACAGTATTCCGATTGGATTTATTGAAGCAAAGGACATTGGCGATACAGACCTGGAAGGTAAGAAAAAAACAGGCAACAAAGAACAATTTGACCGCTATAAATCGTCTTTAAACAATATCGTATTCACCAACTACCTGGACTTCTATTTTTACCAAGAAGGCGAGCTTGTTGCTCAAACTTCAATTGGAGAAATTTCAGGGAACGAGATTAAAGCACTACCTGAAAACTTTTCAATGTTTGAAAGTCTAATTCAAAACTTTAGTATTTATATTGGAAACACAATCAGAAGTCCTCAAAAACTAGCGAAAATGATGGCTAGCAAAGCTAAATTACTTGCTGAAATACTCGAAAAAGCAGTAACAAGTGATGAAGATAACCACGAAGATAGTACATTAAAAGGTCATTTTGAAGGTTTCAAGCAAATCCTTATTCACGACATTACGCCTAAAGGTTTTTCCGATGTATATGCTCAAACTATTGCTTACGGCATGTTTGCAGCGAGATTGTATGACTCGACTCTACCTACTTTTTCAAGACAAGAAGCTGCTGAGCTGATCCCAAAATCAAACCCTTTTTTGCGTAAATTATTTGGCTATATTGCAGGTCCTGATATTGATGACCGTATTAAATGGATCGTTGATAGCCTTGCAGATATTTTCTTGCATTGTAATGTTCAAGAAATTCTAAAAACTTATGGACGCTCAACAAGAATGAATAACCCGATTATTCATTTCTATGAGACATTCCTCAGCGAATATGATGCAAAACTTCGTAAAGCTCGTGGTGTTTGGTACACACCTGAACCTGTAGTCGACTTTATTGTCAGAGCTGTAGATGAAGTCCTTAAAACAGATTTTGGACTTGCTTCAGGACTAGCAGATACAGCTAAAACTACTATTAAAATTAAAAACCCAACAACTGATAGACGACATAAAGACGGCTATATCACAACAGATAAGGAAGTTCATAAAGTTCAGATCCTTGATCCTGCTACAGGTACAGGTACATTCCTTTCCCATGTAATTAAACACATCTATCAAGATTTTGAAGGTATGCAAGGGATATGGAGTAACTATGTAGAAAAAGATCTGATTCCACGCTTAAACGGTTTTGAATTACTTATGGCAAGTTATGCAATGGCTCACTTGCAACTTAACTTATTGTTATCAGAAACAGGTTATAAACCTCAAGGAAATAAAGAACAACGACTTAAAGTTTATCTAACCAACAGCTTAGAAGAAAGCCATCCTGATACTGGTACGTTATTTGCAAATTGGCTCAGTGCTGAAGCAAATGAAGCGAACCATATTAAACGTGATACACCTGTCATGTGTATTATTGGTAATCCACCGTATAGTGTAAGTAGTTCAAATAAAGGGGAGTGGATTACTGATCTCATTAAGGATTATAAAAAGGATCTAAATGAACGTAATATCCAACCACTGTCCGATGACTATATTAAGTTTATTAGATTTGGTCAGTATTTTATTGAAAAAAATGGTTATGGTGTATTAGCGTATATTTCTAATAATAGTTTTGTGAATGGTCTTATTCATAGACAAATGCGGAAAAGTTTAGGAGAAACTTTTGATAAGATTTATATAATTGATTTACACGGAAACTCGAATCAGCAGGAAGAAGCTTTGGACGGTGGTATTGACCAAAACGTATTTGATATCAAGCAAGGTGTTTCAATAAATATCTTCATAAAGAGTAAAAGTACAAAACAAAAAATACAGATTTTTCATACTGATTTATATGGCAAACGTGACCTCAAGTATAAGTTTTTGCAAGAAAATAATCTCAAGTCTATAAAATGGAATAAGGTTATTTTTCAAGAGCCAAACTACTTTTTTGAAAGTAAAAATTTAAGTAATTTGGACGATTACAATAAAGGTTTTTCTCTAAGTGATCTATTTATTGTAAATGGTAGCGGTATAAAAACCCAAAGAGATGATGCTTCTATTTGTTTTACACAGCAAGGATGCGATCATATTAAAAATGATTTAATTTCTTTAGATCACGATTCTTTAAGAAGAAAATATGGCTTTAAAGATGTAAGAGATTGGACTATAGATTTTGCAAAAAATGATCTAAATACAAATAAAATAATTGCAAATAAAATTTTGTATAGACCTTTTGATATTCGCTATATGAATTACACAGGCAAGACTAAAGGTGTTATGGGGTATCCACGATATGAAGTAATGAAGCACATGATTAAAGGTGAAAATTTAGGTTTGCTGTTAAGCAGACAGAATAAATCTAACACCATTGACAGTTTTCTAGTGACCAATCTATGTTCTGAAATGAAAACTGGTGAGAGAACAATTCAGTCATACCATTTTCCTTTATATCTATATTCTGAAACAGATCAAATTGAACTAGAGGATCAACCTTTACGAAAGCCTAACCTCAATTTAGATATTATTCAGAATTTTGAAAAAAATGTTGGCTTTACTTTTATTGATGAAAAAGAAGATATAAACGCTACATTTTCACCTGTGGATTTACTAGATTACATATACGCAATCTTATATTCCCCAAAATATAGAGAGGCTTATAAAGAGTTTTTAAAAATTGATTTTCCTAAGATCCCTTATCCAAAAAACACAAAGATTTTTGTAGAGCTAATGAAATTAGGTGGTCAATTAAGAATGCTTCATCTTATGGAGGATTCCACACTTAAAACTATTTCTCAATATCCTGAAAGCGGTGATAATGTTGTTGAGAAGTATGTTTACAAAGATGGAAATGTCTATATCAACGATGAACAGTATTTTGCCAATGTTCCTGAAGTAGCCTGGAACTTCTATATCGGTGGCTACCAACCTGCACAAAAATGGCTCAAAGACAGGAAAGGTCAAGCTCTACAATTTGAAGATATTAAGCATTATCAGAAGATCATTGCCACGCTTCAAAAAACTTCTGAAATTATGGCAGAGATAGATCAAATAGACTTTATGTAAGCTGGCTTTAGCGATAAAGGTAATTTTATGCCTTTATCGCTCTGTATGAACAGATGCTTTTACTCAATGTGAGAGCCTTTCATTTTAAGTCTTCAGCTTGATCAACAACGTCTTTTAATTTATTACGCTCTTCAATGTTAGCTTTAGTCGGCTCAACAAGAGCTTTATCTACAGCTTCAGCATGAGCTATTTTAGATACGTCTTTAACCAATTCAGCAAGAGCTTCTAAAGCCGCATCATAATCCTTATTAGTCATCTAGCTACCCTCAAATATATGGAACAAATATAACAGCCGAAAACATTAAATCACATGCAGAAAGCAGCCGTTTCCGCTTCTTTGCGACTTCAGATGACGCACTAAAATCCTAGAACTACTTTAGATAAGAACAGGGATGCGACTAATCACGATATGAGCGAAGAAGCGGGCAAAATTTTTTAGGGGGTGTAGGTTCAGACTAAGTACCTACACAAAACCTATTTTGTATTTAATTTAAAGTTTGGATGCTGTCCTGAAGCCATTAAAAAAACTGTCCAAGTTTGTTTATTTGGCTGTCTATCTCCTGCTTCATACTTGCGCCATAAAGAACCATCTGACAAGCCTGCTAACTTTGCAGCCTGTGCAGCAGTTAAGCCAAGATCAAGCCGAAGATCTTTTATAGAACTTGCTTCTGGTGCTTCAATTAAAAAGTTTTCAAACGTCATATTTTCAAATTTGCTCATTAAAAAAAGCTCCATATTGCAGGAGCTTCATGTTATCACTTAAATCATTTTTAAGGTACGTTGTCCTTTTAGCTTAATAGTTTTTTCGAGTTCATTTAAAGCCCTAAAGATAGAATGATAACCAAGTACACCGTTTGCAGATCTCAGAATAAAACCTGATTTGTGCATCATCCAAACATGGTACGGCTTTTCATATTTTCCTTTCGTATCTTTGGAAATTATATATACCTCTCCTGACTCAACTTTTACAACTTGAACAATTTTATCTATATCAACCTTTGCCATAACAGGGACAGCAGCAGGAAGGCGAACAGCTAAACGGCTAAGAGCTTCAGATTTAAAAATTTGTGCATTCATCTTTTAAGCTCCTATAACAATAAAAGTTATAGCCTGATTCTTGCTAGAGACTTTTGCACAATTAAAACAGCCTGCGAAATATTGGAATTTCAGGTTCACAATAGAATGGCAATATTTACACAAGCTAACTGTAGGATATTTTGATGCACACGGAGCTAAAGAAATAATAGTCATGTCTATAACTCCCCTTAATGGTTGCTATAAATGAAGTTGCCAACACGTACAAAGTCATTAATCATTGCATCACGACCATAAGCTTCATAATCAATGTAACCTTGTAAAGCTTCTGGAATTTCCAAACAGCTAACGTCATGCATAAGGTAGTGACCGAAGTCATAGTCGCTCATATCTTCACAGAATTGGTTTTCATCGTGCCATTCTTGAGCATCTTCTAAGTTTTTAACGTATCCCTCATTTTTTAGTTGCTGGAACAAGTCCAAGTCTTCTTGGAAGTGTCCTTCCATGATTAGCTCTATAGCTGTCTCAAGGTCTTTAAAATTATCCACGTTCATGTACGTGTCTTCACGTAAACCTTCAACTTGCCAAAACTCGATTTCTGTATCGTCAATGATGTCACGAAGGTCTTCCATATCATCAAAATAGATATTTAAGCCAAAGTCATAAGTGAAGCTAAATGCTTCTAAACGGAAGTTTTTAGTTGAATCAGATGCAGCATTAGAAAAGTCGATAGCGTTCATTTTTTAAGTCCTGGACTTAGGTTATCTGCAAGTCCTAGCAGTCGGTACACGTTGCACCTCTAAGGCTTTTTATATCTCTTCACCTTATGCTTGTTATTATATAGGTACAATGTACCTAAATCAACTATAAACCAATGTTTTTTATATGATTTATAATTATTAATAGCTCTATTATTACAACTATATTTTATAAAAGATAAGCTTGTTTTTGCTTCTAACTTTCATCATTCTTGGAGCTGTGGCAATCCATTAAACAAACGCTTTTTAGCGGAGCGAAGCGACATCCTTATTCAAGGAATATGTAAAAGGTATGTGATCCTACCTTCATCAAACTTTATCGCTGCGACAACCATTGAACTTAAAAAATTTCAAGCAAGGAGCAATGTCAATGAAGCTTGCGTAATTGACATTGTGAGTGATTGAAATAAAGTTCAATGATGTTGGTTGTTGCAGCATAAGTTGAAGAGAAAGTCCTACTACACATAGTCCAGTGCTTTTGCTTTTGCGTTAGGGATTCTGCCCGAAGGGGCAAGACAAACAGCTTCATCGTTTGGCTTGAGCGAAGCCAGTTAGCCCGACCTGAAAGGGAACGCCCATATTTTTCAATTTATGTGATGTATGTTATAGTTTTTGTAGAAATCAATGCTGTGGTTTCTTTTTATAGCCCGATCACACCCTCGTGTTCGGGTTTTTTTACGCCTTAATATTTTTAGTCAATTCCTGTATTTATAGGGTATAGCCTAACGGTACAATTTAGGACCTAATAAAATCATATAAAAATTCGTATCTATAGACTTACTTTTATATTTCGGTACAATATGTATCTATAAATCTAATATCTAACGGTACAAAATGCCTAATCATGTCGGTTACATTCGAGTCAGTTCAATTGAACAAAATACGGAACGCCAATTGGATGGCATCCACCTTGATAAAACCTTCACAGAGAAGGCAAGTGGTGGTAGCCGTGAACGCCCTCAATTGAACGCTATGCTCGATTATTTACGAGATGGGGATACAGTCCACGTTCACAGCATTGACCGCCTAGCACGTAATACCAACGATCTGAACGATCTGGTAAATAGCCTGAATGACAGGGGCATTACTATTATTTTTCATAAGGAAAATTTAACCTTCAGCCATGACGTAGCACAGTCAGCCCTTAATAAGCTCATGTTTCAGATGCTTGCTGCATTCGCTGAATTTGAACGCTCAATCATTCGTGAACGTCAGAAGGAAGGGATTGCTAAAGCCAAAGCGAAAGGCTTGTATAAAGGCAGGAAGCGCAAAGTAGACTATTCAGAAATACAAAAAGCCATGCAGGAAGATGGCTCGACTTTTAGAAGTGTGGCAAAAAGGTTTGGGGTAGGTGTGGCTACAGTTCAACGTGCTTTACAACAACAAAAGCCTTAATGGTGATCAGTCATTAAGGCTAGTACGTTTTTCATATTAGGCTGCTAGTTTCTGCTCAATTGCTGCAATTGCTAAACCTTGAGTCGGAATATTCATACAACGAACACTGTCAGTTTTTAAATTAATTTTTGATAAGAAGGTATTCAAGCGACCAATACCAATTTCACCAAAATCTGTATCTGTAATTAAATCAGCTAACGTGTGAATTGAAATGTTTTCTTGATTCCAAGATTTATATTTTTCAACTGCAACAGATAATGAAGCTTTAAATAATTCCAGATTGCCGTTTTCAACTTTATTCGCCATTTCTAAAACAACATCTTTAATCACATTAAATGACTCCAGGTCTAAGAATGTGGCAACAGCTAAAATAAGCGCATACTTTTTAAAATCAGCTTTATTTTCACAAATATTGAAAAGCTTGGTCATTAAAGGAATACGTTTATTAATCAACTCACGTAAATCAGAAATTAGATCAAACTGGTCTGAGTCAATGTCATTGCGTAAGCGGTTAAGCTGCTTCGTATTTTTGCTCCAATCAATTTCTTCAGCCGTTGTCTTTTTAAGATCAACAACAAAACTACCGATGAACTCTTTAGATGCAGTCGTAAATTGAGTCACAGACTTAGGAGCAACCACATATTGCGAACCACGTTTAAGCTCTTCAGCCTGTGTACGGAAATGCTCTTTCAGCTCTTTATCGTATGTTGTACCCAGCGTGTTGTAGTAAGGCATTGCATTTGCAGTCATGCATGCTTCCAAGCTGTTCAACTTTTTATGCATCGTTGTACGATATGCCCAAGATCCATAAATGTGCATGAAGTCAGTCGTTAAAGCATCTTCAGTTTTTAACATGACAGCCGTGCGTTGGTCGGCTGCAAGGCATTGAGCAAAGCTAAACATTGTTGCTACCAAAGCCTGCTTATCGTCAGTCAATTCAAAGCCACACAATTTAGCCAATTCAACTTTTTTGCTATTCAACTTTTCAAGGTCTGCATTCGGTTGAACCAAGTCTTCAATTTTAAGTTGACCTTGATCAATTGCATTGAGTGCATCCTGCTCCTGGCTCTTGGCTGCTTTTAAAGCCTGCTCTTCAGCCATTTGTTTTTTCCATGCTAGGAATTGTGCAAATTCTTGTTCATCGAATTGAGTTGAAGCGTTTGTGTCAGTGTGGTTTACAGCGTTTGTCATTTTATTCACCTTAATGGGTTGTTGAGTTATGCCTGATTGTTTTCAGGACTTCCTTATCGTTGCGCTCCGATGAATGCAAATATACACCATTTAATTTCAAATGGAATCTATTTGAGTCCAAAAAATCAAATAAAATTGCTAATTGCTCAAAATGTGTTAAAATGGACGCAGAATTTAAGCTATATATAAAGTAGGAAAAAATGATTTTTTATACGACACATTCCATTTATACAGGCTATGTTTTGATCAAAATTCGTGAAGCAATGGGGTTTAAGCAGCAACGTATGTTTGCCAAGTTCCTAAATATGTCTCACACAGGCTTAGGTAAAATTGAACGTGGTGAAACAGGAACGACTGTTGAGCATCTTTATTTGATGGCTTCTCTTATAGGCACAACGCCAGACGAGATTTTGAAATGTGTAAACTTGGTGATTGAAGAATCTAGCAAGGTGCATGAAGTTGTTGTTTTAGGGTCAAGTGAGTTCAATAAGCTGCATTCACCTTTAACAGAAAATGAGTCAATCCTCGATCACAACGAACTGGATGCAATCTTAGGTACAGACGTACAAATTGAGATTCTTAAAATTGTTAAAGAAAAGGTGAATGAAAAAATTCTCCAAGAGATTGAACAAAAAATTCAGGAAAGTGAAAATCAGCCCTTAATTCGAGTTGAGTTTTCAGATAAAGAAAAAGAAGCATTTAAAAATGCGAAGGAAGAACTTTTTGGTACAGTCCCTGCTGGAGCATCATTGAAAACTTTAGCTGCTGTATCTGGTCCTGTTGGTTGGGGTGTTGCAGCCATTGGTACTGGACTAAGCCTTCTCTTATCCAAGCGCAATAAAAAAGCTCCATAAGGAGCTTTTCTTTTACACGCTATACGTCTTACCTGAAGATGGCTTATTCTTCTCACGTTCAGCTTTACGCTGTTCACTGAGTTTAGAATGCTCTTCATCAGTCAATTTAACCTTTGTCTGGTTAAGGGGCTTGTCCATAATTTCATTATATCTTTCAGCACCTAAAACACGTTTCGCTTCTTTCAATACAACTTCACGAATGAAGTCATTCAACGATTCGCCAATAAAGCCTGCTGCTGCTTTTAAAGTTTTTTCTTCCTCATAATACAAAGGCACAGATGCCAAGCGTCCATGATCCTTACGTGTACGTTTCTTGACTTCACCTGTATGTGGTGTAAGCAGGATCTTATACATCAAGTTGCGTGTGTATTCGACTTCTTGACCTTTAACATCTTCTAAGGTTGCTTCTGGGTTAGCTTGGATCTCTTCAAGTTCGTCACCAAAGCCTATTTTTGCTTTTTGCTTGCTCATTATAGGATCTCCACCAAGAACTCGTTGAACTCGTCTTTAGCTTTAGAGCTACCCATTTCTAAAACAGATAAGCCTTGTACCGATGCATCACGGAACTGTTTGCGGTCACGGATAACTGTATTCAGGATCTTAAATTTAGGGAGCGTATGAAGCAGCTCAATCGAATCTGCAACTTCTGTTGATTTTGAGTTTGAAGGAGCTTTGTTGACCACAATATACGGTTCAAGCTTTTCATTGTCTTTGTGGAAGGTATTAAACATCTTCAATACGAATGGCAATACTTCAACATCAGCTTGGCTTGGTTGAGTCGGTACAATCAATTTATCTGCAACTTGTAAGGCACTTCTGAATTCGTCAGAATCTCTACCCGCGACATCCAAAACCACGTATTTATATTTCTTTTGAAGGTCTAGCAGGACCTTCTTCAAGTCGCCTTTATGATGCTCAGTATCAATCAGATTTTCAGTTCTTCGCTTTGACCATTTAACAGCAGATTGTTGGTCATCAGCATCAACTAGAACTGTATCCCCTTTCTTACTCAAAGCTACAGCTAGGTTTGTAGCTATTGTTGTTTTACCAACTCCACCCTTCTGATTAGCTAAAATTACAATCATTTTCTTATTCTCTAATACATTTAACAATAGCTCTATTGTAGAGCTTGAATTATGTATAATCCAGTCAAAAATCATCTACTTTGTAACAGGTTAAGGTATGATTTGTAGCTTAGATTATAGGGGGTAGTATGAAAGAAAAAACTTCAGTATTTAAAGAAAATTTTTTGTTTTGGTTAATGTTTGGAGTGTTTTTTATACTTTGGCTTACCACAACTGGTATTTTTATATTTTTCTGTAGATATTATGGAGTTTACGGTACTGAAGGCAGTATAGGGGCTTATGCTAATCTATTAGTTTTTGATGCAACCATTTTTGCTCCAATTGCAGCATATTTCTTTTATGACAATTGGAAAGAGCAAAAAAATTATGAATTAAAAAAAGAGTTGATGATTAAATTAAGTGAATTAGTTTCAGCTCAATTTTTAAAAATAATGAAATATGCAAGAAGAGCAGATCGTCTAAAAGAAATAGAAAACTTAGAAATTATTATCCCAAATTTTAGCGATGCAAAATATTGTTATGATGTAGATATATTAAATGAAATATTTGCAGTATTAAACATTTATGAAGGCATTAGTAATGATGAATCCTTAACAGCCTATAAAGATAAATTCGATAATCATGCTTTTGAACTTACATCATTTTTAAAAAAAATTGAAAAAAAATATTCAGAATATACCTCTATCTTAGAAATCGTACCAGAATCTACAAATAGTGTAACAAAAACTTATAATTTTGGAAGACAAGAAAAAGTTATAAATAATATACTAAGTATCAAATCCATTATGGAAAATGAGGTGGATTTTGAAAATACAGACATAAACGGAAATATAAATAGATATAAGACAACATACGATAAAGCATATGATAATTTTGAAACTGTATATAAGGATTATATTAAAGCAATTACAAATAAAATGAAGGCATAACCCCCTGCCCCAATTAAGGAAGCAGGGTAAAATATTATCAATCTTTATAGTAAATACCTTTAGCTCCAATGGCTTGTAAGGCAATAAGTTGTAATAGTGAAATTGAGTGTTTGTCATCTAGCTTCACATCAATTAAATGTAGAGCTAGTAAAAAGTTTGTTGCTAAATAAGTTGCGATAAGAGCTTCAATCATTAGTACGCTCCAAAATGAGTTTTAATTGCTTTAATGTTGTCATCGTATGATCCGTATAAGTCATCAATACCAAAATCAATGTCTAGGTCATCTGCATAGTCTTCTTCGCATTTGAGATAGTTATATGCCATTTCTGCATCTGCATTGAAGGCTGTTAATGCGCCTTTCTTATAGTCAGATTTGATGTCTACAAGATGCTCGTATAGTTCATCGTCAATTTCTGCTTCTTCTACTGATCTCCCGTTGTATAAGCCTGTTTGTAAGATCTTGGCTTTTACGATTTTGTTGTATGTGGTTTTAGATAATTTTCTCATTCCTAGTCCTGGTTAATATTAAGGGATGCTATGAACATCCCTGCCCTTTTTTCTTGTGTCTTAGTTGAAGTCTTCAGCGTTAAGCTCAATCTTCATTTGTCTAGCCATTGCAGCTAAACCTTTATAAGTGATACGAATTTGAGGTTGGTGTGTTGTAACTTTTTCAACTAAGTAGCCATTCATGTTCTGGTAGTAGCCAATAGAGTCACGACCAAAACGGTCTTTATTGATCCATTTTTTATCGTACATCCATTGCTTCATGTCTTTTAATTTCATACCACCTAAGAATTTGTATGCATCTTGGAAGCACATAGATCCTTTCTTTCCTGCTATAAGATCGTATGCATCTACAGTAGGCTTCATTACTTCAATTGCTTTAGCAGCTTCTAATAACTTGGCTTCAGCTTCTTGCTTAGCTGTTTGCTCTTCAATCCATTTTTTAGCTCTAGCTACAGGATCTTCAATCATGTAAGAAGGACGTACTGCTTCAAGAACTTGAGCTTCTAGTTCATTCCATCTTTTGATAATTGCCATTCTGAGCTGTACGTTATATCCCGATACCAAACAAATTGATAAGTCTTTATCTAAGTTGAAGCATGGAAGTGTACGTCCAGTGCTGTCTTTGTACTGAGCGCAAAATTGCGCTGAGTCAATTTGAAGCTGTTCAAACATATTTCTAATATCACGAAGAACGTCTTTATGTTCTTTACCTGTCATGTCTGCAATTTCTTTAGAAGACATTGTTTGAATTATAGGACTAGATACAACTGAAATAGATGTGTTAATAGCTGTATTATATGGTGTAGAGTTTTGAGTTTGTAATGATAAATTTGTCATCTTTTTTATCCTTTATATAGATGTGTTTTGAGTCCGCTTATAATCCTATTTGGATGCAGACTTAATATATTGGGTTTTGAATTGTTTATAGTCAGATAGGCTTTTTAATATGGGCTGACTAATCCCCATTCTTGTTTTTATTGTTTTCTTAATAATGATTATTATACAAAATCAAAATATGTTTTGCAATGGCTGATAATATATGTTAGGCAATCCTTAAAATAGCCTGAGATTACAGGCTAAAATAAGAATTTTAATAATTTAAACTAATTCTAACTGTTCGGCTTCTTCTGTAACTTCAATATCTTCAGCAGCAGAATTTTCAAATTCATCATTTAACCAACGCTGTAATAAACTACGCATTCTTGAGCTTGGTACATAAATATTGATTGGGTTACCTTCACGAATAGCAGAACGCCATATCCATTGGACCATCTCAGATAGAGCGAATACATCTTCCTTAACAGGGAATCCCTTCATAGCTGAAGCTTTAACAACCATTGGATTTGGATATAGGTTCATCAAGTAAGCTAAGTTGGTTTTGTCTTTGTATTCGTTAGTTGCCTTTGTATTGAAGGCTAACCATTCTTCTTTATAGCGTGATCCAGCAATTGCTGAATGTGCTTCTTTAAATGAAGTCCAAAGTCTATCTGACTTTTTCGCTTTAACATGGTTACGGAAATAGTTATCAAGATTTTTTGACAACTGCTCACATAAAGCTTTCTTATTTGATTTGAATTGGCTTGAACTCAATGCTGTAGTTTTAGTACCAATCTCATTAATAAACTTGTTATCTGAAATAGTGACTAAATGCTTAATTTGAGAAGGCTTGTTACCAAAACGGATCAGTTCATACTCAACGCCATACGATTTCAAATACGCTGACATTTGAGAGCCTTCAAACATATAAGTAGCAATCCAGACTTCTTTAAAAGATCTCAGTGTGTCGATACTCAATTCCCAAACAATCAACTTCTGGTCCACATACAAGAGCTGACCAAGATCACACATTGTTGCTAGGTTTTCGTATTTCGTACCTGTCGGGTCACCACCGTTATCACCATACTTTTCACGATTGAAACGAAGAGTGACAGCATCATCATCAACATGAATCCAACCTAAACGGAAAAGAGCTTCTAACTCTGTAGATGAATGCTCTGTATATACATCATAGACTTGGATTGTTTCGTCAATAATCAGTACATAGTCTTTTGCATCATCCAACATATTTGGTGTTAGGTTCATAAAAAGTTGATGTGTACTGACTACGTTTTCTTTGTTTTTTAACAGGTATTGCAAGCTTTCAGCTTTATTTCCACCCTTATAGCTTGGATGCTTGAAACGTCTTTCCTTCAAAGGAGCATCATCTAAATAGGCGTAATGAACGCTTGTATCGTCTTCTGTCGTAATTAAAGGACGTTTTAATACATCTTCAGGATCGTATGTTGTACCTGAAATACGATGGCATTCATCAAGTAATGGAGTGATGTAAAGAAAGTTCTGGTCTTTTTCTGCTGTTCTAATGTTTTCTATAATTTGAGTAGTCTTACCGCTACCCATCATTGCATCATAAACTTTAAACACTGTGCTTATTTTTCCTATTGGCACGTTTTATTATCCTCATGACATTTTGTTGTTATGGAAGACTGCTCTTCCTTCTTGAGACAGATTATATTATTTTAAGACAGATAATGTCAATAGCTTGTCTTGTGACTCTGTTTTTGTCTTGATTTGCTTTATTTGTCTAGCTAAGCACTTGTTTTGTTTTTAAATTTAAAACTGTGGATAAGCAAGACAGATTTCAGTCTTAATTGATCTTAGGTTTTATACGGCTTTCGCTGCAATTCGATACTCAAATTACAGTGAATTTATAAAGGAAAATTTAAAGGCTGTAGACAAAACCTTGTCTTAGACATTTTATAACTACTTGTTTTTAAAAATGAAAAAAGCAAAAACCTTAAAACAAAAATGTACGGATTCTAGGTACACATAAGCGCACACAGACATAGCACCTAAAGCCTATTTACTGACCGCCCTCTGTTCCTTCCATTACTGTAGCTATTGCATACAGTCGGTTGGTTGCTCAAACATTTACTTCAGCATAGCTTCGTTGTTACTCGCTATACTTCGTAAAGTTTCGAGCTGAGGTCCATTCTTTTATAACTCTATGTTTTCAATTGATTTTGAAGGAAGCTTAAAAAGTCTTATAAAATAAGGCTAGACAAAACCTTGTCTTGGGACAGTCAAAAAACTCAATTTTTTAGGGCTTTTTTTAACTTTTATCTTAAAGAAGAAATTATAAAAAAATACATATAACTAATTAATAAATATTTAATTAATTTTTAAAAAAAAGAAAAAGAATTGAACGATATATCGAACTCCTTTCAGTCGTTCTCATATCTTCTTATAGAAAAATAGTTGTTCAACCTATAACAAGCTTTATCTTCATTTCCTTAACAGTCAATGAATCAAAACCTTTAACAGTCAGATAATCAATCTTTATCTGTATATGGTATTTCATACCACATCCATCTAAACATTGAACTGACTGCCCTGCTATCTTGTTTTCTTTCAATACCAATCAAGTTAAGAATATAATTATCTTTTTTAATAAGTTAATAAATAATTAATAAAAAATAGTTTTAAATAGAATTGGTATTCTTCAGCTCGTAGAGATGGAAATATGCATCCTATGATGTGTATGACAGCTCTCAGTTAGCCTAAGCAGAATAGGTATTCATATTCTTAAAAGTTATAAGGATTGACAATATAATAAAAATATGTTATATATGTATCTGTTTTCTATAACTAAAACTTATTTAAACAGGCATTCAATAAGAACAAAAACAACTTCAAATAAAAAGAGATATAACTATGTATTCAGTATTCATCATTACTAATAAAAAGAAATTTGTATTAGCAACATATAACGACTTCAACCCAGAACTGTCAGATCAAACAAAGCTACAGCTTATTCTAAATGGACCTACTGTTCCTGTAGCTGTATTTGAACAATACTTCAAAGCTCCTGAAGACTTTGAAATTAAAACTTATAAAAGTGGTATCGACAATGCTTTAGAAGCAAGCTTAGAAGTCAACAACATTAACCTGGTACAAGCCAATAAGAAAGCAACAGCAGATGCACGTGTACCTGTATTACCAAAAACAAGAAAGCCACGTACTAAGAAGACAACAAATGAAGATCAAGGGCTGTAAGCGTCAAGCCTTCCTAGATCAAGCTGTACTGAATGGCGGTCAACCAATCTTCTACCTAATCAAATGTTGGAATAAGGAAGAGTCATTTTACAAACTCGGCATAACCATGAACAACATACTCACCAGATACGGTACAGTTCGCTCTATGCCATACGAATGGGAGATCCTATTAGAACTACCCGATACAGCAGAAGCAGTCTATGACATGGAAGTAGCGTTCAAAACAGAAATGAATGACTACCACTATAAGCCTAAAATCTCATTCAACGGATCAGGTACAGAATGCTATACAGAACTAAGTGAGCATTTAAAAAAATTATTTCTGAGCAATGTTGATGTACATGGTCTTTAATTTTGCACAATCAGGATCTTCAGTCTCGAGCAGTTTGAATCCATGATTTTCATATAGTCTAATTAATTTTGGTATATTTTCACATTCTAAAAAAATAACTCTTCCACCAATCAATGATTGGACTTTAGAGATCACAGTGTATACGTCGTCAAGTATTAACTGAAGATTCAAGTAATTATTATTAACACTTTCATTTTTTCCAATTTGACCTATAAGAAAAGCTTTAATGCGACTTGCATTCTTACTTATTCCATCTAAATTTTTAATTTCTGTTTTGCTGATTTTTTTATTTTCTAGGACGATTTCTTTGAAGGTTAAAGAAAAATAGCCTAAAAGATTTGAAGTTTCATCATCTAGGATAATGTAGGTCCTTGAGTTCTCGGTTAACTCAAAGCGAATAGCCTTATTCGGATTTACAAGAAAATCTTCAACATCAGAATTTTTAGTGCATGAAAAAGATGACAAAATTTCGTTTAGTTCAAGTGAACTAAACGCTTCTATCATCTCGCTGAGTTGGACAAGCGTTTTTTTAATAACTGAATACCTTTCGCATTCTCTACTTTGAGGTCTCGTTTTTTTATTTCAACATAACGAGGGTTGGCAATATCTTCACTGATCATTTTGATTGCAGTAGGATTACTAACCACAAAGTTTTTATTAAAAGAGACAGTAGCCATAAGGTTTCTTCTCCCATGTATTGTATTTTGTGCAATAAATTATACATTTAAATAATTTATTATGCAATTTTTTATAATGTTTCTAAATGCTATATATAGTGTTTATTAAATTTAAAAGCACAACATATAGTATTACATCCTGTTCTGACTATTGACATTTATCAATTTTTCTGATATAGTTCTCGTTACTTATTTAGAACGACTTAGGCTGAATAAGAATAACAATCAAACTAGGTCAGTCATTTATATATCCTTTATTTCATCCTTACTAATCTGCTTATTCAGGTAGGCAGATCAGACATCCTTTATTTCCTTTTTAGCTTGGAATAGTTTATCTCTTTCTATTTTAGGCTATATTTAATAGCTCTAATAATAGCTCTATTAAAACAGCTAACAAATTAATAAAAATAAACAAGATCTGTATTTAAAACAGACATCTACCCTTTTAAAAAAGAGACTCTATTCAACCTAGTAAGCAATAACAAATACAGCAACTACAGTAACCCAACACATATAACTAGAACAAAGACTGCATAGCTTACTGAATCAATTAGAGCTTCAAATAGGCTTGAACAGATGCCCTTCTATTTACCTACATGCACGTATGCGCCCACGCATTTTGCAACATCAACAGCACATCAAAACAATAATCAAAGGAACAATAACAATGGGATCAAAACCAAAGGTTCAGAAACAAGATTCGCCAGAAGAGATTGAACGTAGAGCCAAAGAACAAGCTCAAAGAGAAGCAAATGAGAATACAGCTTCAAGACGTAAATATAAGCAAAGCTCGGTACTTGGCGGCTTACTTGGCAAGAACACAGTAATCAGCAACCTATACAACCAGGTCAATAATACTGGTAGCAACAATTCGAGTAACACGAAAACAGGAACGTAGAGATTAGATGAAGGCACAACAAATCCTAAAACGCCTGAGTCAACTTAAATCTGAACGTGTAAAGCATGAAAGCCATTGGCGAGATTGTTATAAATATTGCGCTCCTGAACGTCAGCAAAGCTTCCAAGACGTAACAGCATCAGGACTAACACAAGAACGAAAACAAGCAAGAGCTGAACTGTATGACACAACAGCCTGTGAAGGTATTCAACTCTTAGTCTCAAGCGTATATAGCGGTACAACCTCACCTGTTAGCTTATGGTTCAAGTCAGTACCAAGTGGCGTAGATACGCCTTCTCAACTCACACAAGGCGAACAGTGGCTTGATATGGTCGATAATTTTATCTTCCGCAATATCCACAGCTCGAACTTTGACAGTGAGATTGTAGACTTTCTGACAGATCTAATTGTTGCAGGATGGGCAGTTTTATATGTAGATACTCACCGTGATAAAGGTGGCTTTACATTCAATACCTGGTCTATTGGCAACTGCTATATCAGCTCAACACAAGCTAATGGATTAATCGACACAATCTATAGAGAGTTTGAATTATCAGCCGAACAGATCGTATCTGAATTTGGCATTAACAATGTCAGTGATAAAGTTAAAACAGCATTAGAAAAGAAGCCTGATCAAAAATTTACATTAGTACAAGCTATCTTCCCTAGAGACAAACAACAGATCAAAGGTGAAGAAGGTAAACGATTAGGTAAAGCTATGCCTTTCGCTTCTTATACAATTGAAGCTCAATCAAAACACATCTTAAAAGAATCAGGTTTTGAAGAGTTCCCATGTGTAGTGAGTAGATTTAGAAAGATCCCAGAATCCCCATACGGCTTAGGTATGGCTAGTATGGTTCTAGCAGATGTAAAGACAACTAACCAACTAATGAAGCTCTCATTACAAACAGCAGAGCTTAATCTTGGCGGCTTATGGATGGCTGCACACGATGGCGTTGTAAACCCTAATACACTTCGTATTCGACCTAATGCAATCATAGCCGTTAACTCTATTGATAACTCTATTAAACGACTGGATACAGGATCAGCAACGGTAGGTATGGGCTTAGACTTCTTACAACATTTCCAAGCTAAGATTAAACGTACTTTAATGTCGGATCAGCTCACGCCACAAGGTTCAGCACCACTTACAGCGACAGAAATACAAGCAAGAGTAAACGTGTACCGTAACCAATTGGGATCTGTATTTTCTCGAATGCAGGCTGAATACCTTCAAGTTTTATTAGAAAGAACATGGGGCTTGGCAATGAGATCTGGTGTACTTCCATCTGCTCCTGAAGAGCTAATGCAAGCATCACGTATCAGTTTTAATTTCTTAAATCCGATGGCAGCTTCACAAAAGCTAGAATGGGTAACTTCAGCTCAAGAGCTAATGATGAATGTAGGTCAGATGGCAACAATTGATCAGACAGTTTTAGATAACCTTAACCTAGATGCAATGGTTCAGATCATGGCAGATGGATTAAACGTACCTAAAGAAGCACTTCGTACAGAAGATGAAATAGCAGAATTGAGACAGCTTAAACAACAGCAACAACAAGCGATGCAAGAACAACAACAGCAACAAGCTCTAATGTCAGAAGTAGGTTCAACAGCTATGGATATAGCAAAAGACCAAGCTAAACAGATGACACCAGAAGAGCTAGGAGCAATGCTTGAACAGTAATAAATATCACAGAGTCTTTACAAGTGAAGAAGGAATACAGGTACTAGATGAACTCATTTCACTATTCCACGTACCACTAGCATTTGATAAAGACTCAGCAACTCAGACAGCCTTTAATCTAGGACAACAGGATGTAATTAACTTCATCTTGGCACGTATTAAAGAAGCTGAACAAGCTAAGTAATAAGAATTAAAAAAGAGAAAAAGAATGACAGACAACTTAGAACAACCACAAATTAATGAACAAGATACAGTTTTAAGTACAGCTAATGATAGCTCTATTGATACAGCTATACCTGATAAGTTTAAAGTGGTATCAGAAGATGGTGCGGTAGACTACAAAGCGACAGTAGCCAAGATGAATGAGAGCTACAGCTACTTGGAAAAAAAGGTCGGAACTGGTGAAGTAGCTCCTAAATCGGCAGATGAATATAAGATTGAACGTGAAGACTTTAACCTTGAAGACTTCAAAGCAGATGAATCAAATAAACAATTTCTAGCTGAAGCTCACAAGCATGGGATCACAAACAAACAACTCGACTTCCTTTTGAATGAGTATGACAAACGTGCAGTAGATCTAGTATCTAATAGTTCTCAATTTGATACAGACTCAACTATCCAGTCGCTTCAATCTGAATGGGGCAACAATTATGAATCGAATGTCTTTTCAGCTATTCGAGCAGCTAAATCAGCAGGCTTAACAGAAGAACAGATTAATGATCCTAGTATTGGAAATAATGTAGCAGTAATTAAAGCTCTTGCTTATTTCGGTTCACAGATTGCAGAAGACAAGCCAATCAATAACGGCACATCAGTTAGTACAGACATCAATTCCTTAATGCGTAGTGAAGCCTTTTTCGATTCAAAGCACCCAGACCATCGCCAAGTGAAGGCTCAGATTGATTCGTATTACGACAGCCTAAGACGATAACAAATAGCTCCTGAAGTGGCGTTCAGATAAAGCTTCAAGCCATACAGTCCTTGTGTAGAGCATGTGACTGTATCACTTCTTATCAGCCCGATATGGATAACTGAAACAATAACAAGCTCTACAAATACAACATAAAAACAGAGCTAATAATAGCTCTAACAATAAATCTAAATAATAAAAACAAGGACAATTAAAACAATGTCATATAACACTATTGATAGCGTATTTGTAAAACAGTACGCAGACACATATTTAGCTCTATTAGAGCAGAAAGAATCAAAACTATTATCAACAGTAACGAATATTGGATCTATCACTGGTACTTCTTGGACTCTTAATGAGATGGGTACTTTAGGTGATGACTTCAATACATTAACTCGTTTCGGTGAGACGCAATATACAGACGCTTCATTCGCTTCTCGCTTGGGAACAATGAGTGACTTCCCAAACTTTACCCGTTTGGCTATTCAAGACCTTTACAAGCTGAAGGCTCAACCACAAGATCAGCTATTACAACGCTTACATTCAAAATGGAATAGGAAGGTCGATAAGGTTGTATATAACGCTCTATTAGGTAACGTACAACGTAAGACAGTAGGTGCAGATACTTATACAAACGTAGCTCTTCCTGCTAGTCAGATCTTAGGTGATACAAATACGCCTATCACTAAACAGCTTCTTATCGACATCCGTACTAAGTTTATGGAAAACGATTGTGAAGAGCAGATCTACATTACCTACAATGCCGACATGCTTAATACTATTTTGGCAGATCCAACACTTACTCATGCAGATTACTTGAGCGCAAGTATGCTTCAGAAGGGTGAAATTTCTAACTTCTTGGGTTATCAATGGGTCCATTATGAAGGCATTAAAGCAGCAGATGGCTTATCAGCTACAGGGGTTGCATATACAAAATCATCTGTAGAAGTAGCAACTAACTCAATCTCACCTTTAAAAATTGTTGAAGTAGAGACAGCTAACCGTTTCCATAGTATTGGTCACGTAGAGGCGATTGGTGCTGTTCGTTCGGACGAAAAGAAAGTAGTAGCATTCAAGTTTAAAATGTAATAGCTCTAATATTACAGCTACTATATACAAAGCTCCTTATCTGTAACAGGGTAGGGGGCTTTCAATACCTAATAATAACAATAACTAAGGACGCTACATGACAACAAAAATTGATATATGCAATCAAGCTTTAAGCCTAATCGGTGCAGATAGCATTACAAGCTTTGACGATAAAACAAGTATAGCTAAACGTATGAAGGGTATGTATGACACATCACGTAAAGCGTTACTTAGACTCCATCCATTCAACTTCGCAACTAAGCGAATCAAACTTTCACCATTAACTCAGAAGCCTGACTTTGGCTATGAGTATCAATATCAACTTCCAAACGATCTAATCAGAATCATTTCAGCAAGTACAGAAGACTATGTACTTGAAACAGACAAACTATTAACAGACTCAGAAAAACTAGAACTGATTTATGTTTTTGACAATACCAACGAAGAAACATTCGATTCACTATTTATTGAATGCCTAATCTTATACCTAGCATCCAAAGCAGCTAAACCAATTACAGGCTCACAAGGAGCAGGGGAGTCTTTTTATATCCAATGCCAAGACCTAATTAAGCAATTGAAAGCAGTTCAGGCACAGGAGGTATTAAGCATCCAATTCTTTAAAGAAGACGACTACACATTAACGAGACGCTATGGCTAAGATCAGTTTAATCAAAAACAACTTTACCAGTGGCGAACTTAGTCCGCTTATTTGGATGCGTACCGACTTAAACCAATTTAGGAATGGAGCTAAGTCAGTTGAAAATATGCTACCAATCATTGAAGGTGGTATTAAGAAAAGAGGTGGCACAAAACTGCTCAGAGTTGAACAGGATGCGGTTAGAATCATTCCGTTCATTGTGAGTCATGGCAACAACTATATTGTCGTATTTAAGCCTTTTGCCATTAATATTCTGAGTGCAGAAGGGGAGCTAATTAGAAGCTTCACAACTCAATATACAGCATCACAAATTAAAGATATTAACTTCTGTCAGAGTCGCTATAACCTTTGGCTAGTACATGGAGATCATCCTGTATCCTGGATCAGATGTTCAGAAGACTTTACCAATTGGGCATTCGATAAATTTACTTATTCAGTACCGCCATTAGAAGATACATATACCCCTGCATTACCACTTAAATCTTCAGAAATAAACGTAGGCAAGACGACAGTTCTAACAGCATCTATGTATGCAGTTCATACGACAAACAAGCAGTACATCGTAGGCGATATTTGTTATGTGTTTGGTGCTAACTGGACCATGAAATATTACAGATGCTTGGTCGATCACATGAATCAAATACCTAAAGATAGTTATGCAACGACAATAGATCCCGATACAGGCGAAGTTAGCTATACAGAAACAGTCTATTGGCAATCCATAGCACCTGAAGAAGCTGTAGCTTTTAATGCTCAAACAGTTGGCAAATACATCTTCATCAATAGTGGTGTAGTACGTGTAGACCGTTTTATTTCAGCAACTCAAGTATCAGGAGAGGTCCTAGTTAAGCTAAGTGCAAACATTGAAGCTATTGCTAGATCATGGACAATTAAAGAACCTATTTTTAACAATACATTTGGCTATCCAAGAGCAATAACATACTTCCAACAACGATTGGTATTAGCAGGCTCTAAGAAATATCCAAACTATATTTGGCTCAGTCGCACAGGAGACGAATCAAACTTCCTAACAACTACATTAGATGGCGATTCATTTACTGTAGCTGCTTCATCAGAACAACTATCAAACGTCCTACATCTTAGTCAGAGTAGAGGTATCGTAGTTTTCTGTGGTGGATCAGAACTGACAATCAATGCTCAAGATTCACTGAGTCCAACAAACGCAAATATCCTAGAACATACAGCTTATGGAATTGTACCGACTATTAAACCAATCAAAGTAGGATCTGAACTTCTGTTCGTACAACGTGGAGCAGAACGAATCCGAACCCTTGTTTATGACTATGCTCAAGATGGCTTGGTATCGAATGAGCTATCAGTATTAGCTTCACATCTAGGAGAAGATGGTGGTGGCTTTAAAGAAATGGTGTATCAGCAAGAACCTGATTCAGTGATTTGGCTAGTTATGAATAATGGAAAGCTCGCAACTTTAACCTTAGACAGAGAGCAGTCAGTTATTGCATGGGCTAAACATGATATAGGTGGCTATATAATCAGTATTACATCTCTACCTTCAACTACAGGTGCAGATAAAGTCTATTTCCTAGTCAATCGAAATGGCACATTACAAATTGAACAGCTACAGGAAGAGCTATTACTGGATACAGCAATCCAAGCTACTGTAACTAGATCAGATGATGAATGTACCGTAACTAATGCTTTAATCGGCAAGCTAGGAAATGATATAGCAGCTTATTATAAAGACTCAGTACATACCTATGCCGTACCAATTCTTCATAGAGAAGGAAATACCATTCATATTGAATGTGATGAACAGGTCAATCAGATTTATATAGGCAGAAAGTTCACAGCTAAAGTCAGTCTATTGTCACCAGACATAAGCCAAGCTCCAACAACAAGTAACCCTGCTTTATTCAAAGTCGATCATCTCAACCTATATATGTATAAATCTATCAATCCAAAAGTGAACGGTGAAATTGTTGAACTCAAAGAATTTGATGAAGAAACATTAGATAAGCCAAAACCATTTACAGGGCAACAAAGAATTGCTTTAGATGGATGGAATACATACGACAACTTCAAACTTGTGATAGAACAAGATGAACCACTTCCATTCCATATAACAGCAGCAGTCCTAGAACTGAACATGAATGACCGTTAGATATAAACACAATATGTTGTGTTTTATTTTAAATTTGCACACAAGTGACATATCTTGTCGTGATGTTTTTCATAATAACTATGGTTGGTGTTGACAAAATGCTTTATATAATCGGTCTGATTTGCTCTATTTTAAACGTTTTGTTTAAAATTGATATTAAGGTGCATTAAAGTCTTATCTTTCTATATGGATCTATTTGGTGGCTCTGGCGCGATGTTTGTAAAAATATCTACTTATTATTGTTGCAGTTTGTGCATTTATCAACTATGCTAAGTTCCATGTTGTGGGGATACTATTTTTTCACAACAAAAAGAGCCAGAATATCTTTCGATACCTAGCTCTTTAGTAAGTTTAGGAAACCCTAAACTAAATGAAAATGTGAGATAAAAGTGGTTTTCCATAAGGAATATAAATAGAGCACTCTTCGACCTTTGCTATATTTACCTCTTTAATCTGGTCTAGTAGTGTACCTAAGTAAACTTAGTTACACAATCGAATTTGTATAAAAAATATACAATGGTGTTAGTCTAGACTAATTGAAGTTGCCACTTGAGTCCACTAAACCTTAAAAAGTTTGATGGAGTTCGCTATGTCAGCAACTTATAAATTCCCTCCCAAAGGGACGCAAGAAGCTATTCTCTTAACTAAACTGTTAGGAGGAGAGGTAATTCGTAATCATCGTGCAATGAACTTGGTTGATAGCCCATGTCCTAGTAGTGTTTTAAGTAGTTTACGACTTAAACGTAATTGGGATAGTGCAATTAAACGCAATCGTGTTCCTAGTACATCACCAACAGGTCATACAACAAGTATCATGGAATATAGAATTCCGTCTTCAGTGCTTGTTGATTTGAAGAAAAATGATCCGAGAATTGAAAAGTTTTTGGAACAAAATCGAAAATCATAAAAACTTAGCGTCAAACTAAGGTGTCCTTCGGGATGCCTTTTTTATTACAACAATAAAAAAAGAGGAAAGAATGTATAGAGTAGAACACGCAAAAATATTAGATGTACCTGAGCTGTTAGAATTAGCAGTTCAGTTTTGGAATGAATCACCGACATACCAACAAAGACCAATCAACTTAAACAAGGTCAAGACTCAAATTCAGGCTTTAATCCTGTATCCATCACAAGGCTGTGTATTAGTAGTCAAAGATGACAACGACAAAATACTTGGTGGCTTTTTAGGTGGACTACAGGAAGAGTGGCAGTCAGATAGTCTTATGGCTTTTGATTATTGTTTATTTGTTAGCTCTAATAATAGAGGTAGTAAAGTAGCTTATCTTCTTATCAATGCCTTTCTTGAATGGGCTAAAGAAGCAGGGGCAACATGGGTACAGTGTGGTACAGCAACTAAGATAAATACAGAAAAAACAATAAGCTTCTACAAGAAGTTTGGCTTTGAACATACAGGCTCATTTCTTGAGATGAAGCTATAAAACACATAATAAAAATAATAATGAGGTAAGTATGGCAGTCGCAGGAGCAGCAGCAGTTGCATATTGGGCAGCAACAGCTTTAGCCGTAGCAGGCACAGCATATTCCGCATATAACGCTAGACAGATGGGTAAAGCACAAGCAGCTCAAGCCAATGAAAATGCAAAGATGGCTGAGTCACAAGGTCGTGTAGAAGCAGAACGTATCCGTGAGCTTGGCAAGAAGCAAGCAAGTTCAGCAAGGGCTAAGATGGCAGCTCAAGGTTTAGATTTGAATGCTGAGAATACAGTTACAGAAGAGATTGAAGAAGATATTGATCTGAATGCAACTAAAGATGCCTGGACCACGTTTTTCAACAGAAAAAATCAGGCAGGGCAGTTCAGAACAGATGCAGCTAATTACAAACTACAAGCACATCAAGCAACAGTGAGTGGTGTATTAAATACAGGTTCTACACTTCTATCTGCTTTTGGTAATGCACCTAAAGGCGGTGGTAAAACAACAACTCAATCAGCTTCAAACATTAACTCCAATCAATTAACGATGGATACAACCAGACTAAGTTCTTCAGGGTGGGCATAAGATGGCTAGAATCCCTATGGGCAATTTCGGTAATGTGACTCCACAAGCTCAACAAGGCAGAGTATTAGATAATGGAGCAGGACAAGTAGCTCAAGCAGCAGTACAGTTAGCACAAGTTGGGCAACAGGTATCACTAAAAAAGCATAATGAACAACTCAAGATCCAAGAAGAAAAAGATCAATACCAATTCAATATTGAAGCAGCTAAATATGGATCTGAGTATCAAGATTATCTGACAGAAACAAAGCAAAGACTAAGTACAGGTGAATTAGATGAAAGCCTAGCTAAAGCCTATTTGAGACAACGTGCAGATGAAATGAATGAAGCATATAGTCAAAGGCTACCAGAGCATCATCGTGAAAAGTTCAACTACTATTCAGAGAAGCTATTTCAAGAATCACAAGCCAACATTAAACCACTGGCTTATGAGGTAGAACGTAGAAAGATCAATGCAGACTTTGAACAGATGTCAGAAGCGACTCTTAAACTTGAAAATAGAGAACATGGCTATGCACTATTCAAAGATACTTTGTCACGCAACCCTGTTTTAACGCCTGAACAAAGAGTTAAAGCTGAAGAAGATTGGCAACAACGTAGAGACCTATCAGATGCTAAAGGCGTATTAAACAGCCTAGAAGAACAGCAAGACATTGAAGCTTTACAAAAGCTACATAAAAACGTGGATACAGTCTTTCCATACATGAAGGTAGAGACTAGAGATGCTTATAAAGCAAATATTGAATCAGCTATTAGCCGTATCAATAGAGGTATAGAAGTTAAAGCTAAAGAGCAAGATAAAGAACATGCACAACTAACCAAAGACTTTGTTGCAGATGCTTTTACAGGTTATCCATTATCTGAAAGCCTTGTAAACAGTACATTAGAAGCAGTTAAAGGTACGAAATACGAAGCTGAAGTAAGAGAAGCTGTAGCTTTAAATAAAGATGCTCAAAAGTTTAGAGATGCTTCACCAATTGAACAGGAACGTAGTATTGCAAGACTGACGACAGAACTAGAAAACAGTCCTCAAGATGATGCAACGCTACTTCAGAAAAAGTTAAACGTATTTAAAAGTATTGCAGCTACATCTAAACAACGTGCAAATGATGATCCTGTAGCTTCAGTACAAGCTCAAACTGGACATAAGCTTTATACCGTTACTCCTGAACAAATAGGAACAGGCGATATAGATTTTAAAAAGGCTCAAGTAACGACAGATCTACTTGCTGAACAAAAGAAAGTAAATGGTGGTGTAGGTTCACTGATCCAATGGAACAAGTCAGAACGTACAGCTTTTAAAGATCGTTATTTTGATGCAACGCCTAGACAGCAGAAAGCTATGCTGACTGATCTAACTAAAATGGCAGGAAGTAATAAAGAAGCTCAAAAGGAATACTTCAGCCTAATAGGTGGTGAAAAGAATGCTTATGACTATATGGGTATCGCAAAGCTCAATCAGTTAGATGTGACGTTACACGGTACAAATATCAGAGCAGCAGAAGTAGCTTTAGAAGGCAAACAGATACTTAATCAAGGACAGGCTTCAGTATTAGGAGCAGAGAAGGAATTTCATAACGCTATTCAATCTGAGTTTGGCAATGCTACAGCTATTGGTACAAATGAGCATCGAGCTTATCAAAACCTGGCTTATTCACTTTATCTAGGACTTGCTAAACGTGGTGAGAACATTATTAAACGTGATGAAAAGGGTAATCCAATCATCAACAAGGAAATGGCTAAACAGGCATTCGATATAGCTACAGGTGGAACGTATAAACAGAAGCTAGGTAAGAATACCAATCACATCTTTATGCCGTATGGCTTTACTCAAGACAGTTTTGAAGATCATATTCAAAACCATTTTAGAACTCAGTATCGAAAAGAAACAGGTCATCTTCCCCCTTCAGAAAATCTATTAAAGACACACGTAGTACAACCTGTACCTAATGCTAATGGATGGTTCATGTTCATACAGCCTAACGGAAAAGTGATGAAAAATCCTAAAATAGCAAAACCGTACATTATGAGAATTTGGAAATAACAAGGAAAACAAATGGGCTTATTAAGTGGAGAATTTACAGAACAAGACTTAGCCTTTGATGAAACGAAATTAACAGACCCTAAGAAGTTCAAACGTGGAACATTATCTGACATCGGACTAGGAGCAGTATCAGGTACAGCTAAAGGCGTTTTATCCGTATCTAACGCTGCAAGCCGATTCGTAGAAGGTGACGAAGTTGCAGATAAACGTATGCAACAAGTGAATGAAGCTTTTACTCCGCTTAATCAAGGTCAAGCAGGACAAGTAGCTTCTGGTATTACTGAAGTTGTAGCAGCAGGTACGGTAGGCGCACCATTAGGACCTTATGGAATGGCTGCTACAGTTGGACTTGGTACAAGAGCTACAGAGCATACAAAATTAACTCAGCAACTTGGCGTAGACCAAGACACAGCAGATGTAGCATCTAATATTTATGGAGCTACAAACGCTGCTTTAGCCTTTTTACCTGTATCCAATGTATTTAAAAAGTCTCTAGTTGCTGACTATGCAGCTTTAGTTGTTGCACCTACAGCAGCAGGACAAGCCTTAACGTATGCAGAAGGAGCTTATTTAGAAGGCAAGGGATATGAGAAGCAAGGTCAACAATACAAAGACATGGCTACAGATCCTACAGCTATTCTAATGAACTTGGGTATTGGTACAACTTTCTATGCAGCAGGGCGTTATATGAATGCTCAAGGGAATGCAGATTTACCTGAAGCAGAAGTCCATAAAGCTGAAGCAGATTTCAATGCAACCGTTGAACAGGCACAAGCAGATGCCGATGTATCTAGTATGCCAAACGTAGCAGAAACAGTAGATGATCTAGCTCAACATCAAAACAATATCAATCAAGCGATTGATCAAGTAATGAAGGGAGAGAAGGTCAATATATCTGAAGCTACAGGTGGCAAGCTTAAAACATTAGATGACGTTAAAAAGTATATTCAAGCTAATCAAAAGAAAGTACAGCCAACACTGGAAGAACTATCAAATAACATTAGATCCAGCATATCTTCAAGGCTAGCAGCTAATAAAAACAATAGTTCTAATGATGAA